>VFKD01000027.1 GCA_009885735.1 bacterium | reverse complement strand
TGGTCTCGACGCCTGGAACCAGACCATACTCGGGGTGCCCTGGCGTCTTCGACCCCCACTGGCGAAATCGCTTCAGCTCGTCTAGCGGCAGATCGTATCCTGTGAGATAGAGCAGCGAATAGAGGAGCATCGAGCCGTGGCCGCCGGAGAGCACGAATCGGTCGCGATCCGTCCACTTTGGGTTGTGAGGGTTGTGCTTCAGGTGCCTAGACCAGAGTGCATACGCCATAGGCGCTGCGCCCATCGGCAGGCCAGGGTGGCCGGAATTTGCTGCTTGTACTCCATCTATGGAAAGAACTCGGATAGCATCTACACACTTCTGGTCGAGCGACATTCACTTACTCCGTGTTGTGGCCTCAAGTTGCGGGCACCTGGCCGCAGGCGACAGGGTACTATTCTCGGTGATGGAGGGTGCAATCCTCCCGCTGATCCAGTTATGGTGGCCTGTGGAGCGCATAAAAGTGGGTCTATCGGCCTATAGAGCAGCTGTGGATGACGCCGTACAATAAGGTAGAACAGCGTACTGCGAGGGATGCACATGCTCTACTGGTTATTTCGAGGCTTCATATGGGTGCTAATGAGATGCCTCTTGGCGTTGACTGGAGGCGTCCGAATTGTCGGTCGACAACATGTTCCGCGCACCGGCGGCGTCATAATCGCGCCAAATCACATCAGTCATATCGATGCAGTTCTTGCCGGGGTGTCGGTGCCGCGAGGCGCCTACTTTCTGGGCACCAGCGAGCTGTTTGAAGCTCCCATAATCGGAACGCTGGCCCGGTGGATTCGCGGGTATCCGATTCGTCAGGACTCGCCGGATCGCGCTGCCCTGCGCAAGACGGAGAAGCTGCTGAAGGCCGGCGAGGCTGTGGTTATTTTCCCAGAAGGCCATGAGAGCGTGGATGGGACGCTTCAGCCAATCCAGGGAGGCGCCGCAATGATAGCGCTGCGTGCAGGAGTACCTGTGGTTCCCGCGGCTATCCGCGGAACAAACAAGATGATGGCCGCGCGCACCGCGAGGCTGCGGCGAGCGCCAAGCCCTGCCGTAATGCTTTTTGGCGAGCCTATTGGCCCCGAGGAACTCTCGGGTGGCCTCACGGGCAAGCGGGCCGTTCAGCACGCATCCGAAGTGATGTCGGCGCGCATCCAAGCGCTGATGGATCAGCTTGAGCGGGAGGCTGAGCCTGCGCGCACAATCGGTGTTGCCGAAGGAATCGGCCCCGGAGGAGCAGAATCGCATTGAGAGGTCGTCTGCGCCGTCCATGTCGTCGTCGTACGGACGCCGCTTGCTGCGCCCATGATGGTAGAATAAGGCAGGCGATCACATAGCCTGCGCCCAGAGGAGTCGTTTCTAAATGGCATACATCATTTGTGAACCTTGTGTTGGAGTGAAGGATAAGGCCTGTGTCGCCGTCTGCCCCGTGGACTGCATTCACGAAGGAACCGAGCCGCTCGACATGCTCTACATCCATCCAGATGAGTGCATCGACTGTGGTCTTTGCGAGCCGGAGTGCCCCGTGACCGCCATCTTTGCAGACAGCGACCTGCCAAAGGACCAGGAGCGGTTCATCCAGATCAACGCGGACTTCTTCCGGAACAAGTAGTTTTGGTGAGATCTCTGGCGGCCGTCATGGAGAGATGCTCTCCTGTGGCGGCCGCCTTGTCATGTGGCCTAAAACGCCGATGATAAAGTCTGGCTGCTTTGCCCCTGCGGTTGAAACCGCGGCTGTGGACGTCACGAAGTCGGCCTTCGCGGACTGTATCGTCAATCCACGGAGGTGGATTTTGTGGTCTTTGCAGCCGCGACTTTAGTCGCAGGGTCGACAGCGATCGTTCTTCATCACGCACCTAATGTTAGGCGAAAGAGGATTTGTCAGTGGCCTTGCGCATCTACACGAAGACCGGCGACAATGGCGACACGGGCCTCTACGGCGGTGCGCGCGTGCCGAAGGACGACCTTCTCGTCGAGGCGTACGGCACCGTTGACGAACTGAACTGCCTGTTAGGCGCCGCTCTAGCTCAAGGGCTCTGCCGCCGCACAACGGGCATCGCGACCGAGCTGCAAAGCATGCTGTTTGTGGTTGGCGGAGACCTTGCCAGCCCACTGGAGAGCGAGACGCGCTCGGCAAAGTCCATTCGAAGAATTGGGAACGAAGACGTTACCCATATCGAATTGAAGATAGACGAACTAGAGGAGCGCCTGGACCCATTGACAACGTTCATTCTGCCCGGAGGATCGTCCTCCGCGGCCACGCTCCACTTAGCA
>VFKD01000532.1 GCA_009885735.1 bacterium | reverse complement strand
GGGTCTCGCGGGAGACCCGCCCCTTTGAAGACAGCAGGTCCACCCTCCGGGCTGTTCAGGAAGTCGCCTGGACCGGTGAGCGGCTTGCCCGCGGCGCCCCGATAGAGCTGAATGCCTCCCGCCGCGCTGACGGCCATTGCCGAGGATCTTGGGGACCGCGCAGCGCCATCGGGAGCCACGTCCAGATACGCAACGACACAGTCATCAACTAGGGGATTCTCGAAGGCATTGACAACAGATGCCTTGATCTCCGGCTTCTCGACGATGGCGGCTACATAGAAGTACTCCTGGTCGAACGAAGTGTAGCAAGTGACGCGATTGATGCCCTGTGATTGTGCCGCCGGGGCCACCGCCGCAAGGCAGCAGAATGCCAGAAACCGCACCGTCGCCGGCAGTCGCATAGTGATCGTGTTTCCTTCCGAGGTCCTGAACTGCGATGAACCCACGCTTGCTCAGCCAGCGAGAGGAGTGGAAAACTGTGGAGTGTGCGCCGGACCTGCGCCATCCCATTGAGTGACTACATTATGGCACATGCCGTTCCACCGACGCGGCCGGGTCCGAGTTGCGGGGCGCCGCACGGCCTGAGCTCTCGGTCCAGCGGGCATGACGGCTTTAATGCGCCAGTGGCCGCGAGAGGCGCGTGGTATACTAAGGTTTCGGGGTGTAGCGCAGCCCGGTAGCGCACTCGCTTTGGGAGCGAGTGGTCGCCAGTTCGAATCTGGCCACCCCGACCAGCTTCTTGTTTTCTTGAACCTTCTCCTGGCTCCGAATGGAATCGGCTACAGGAGGACGTTTGTTCCTGTTCTGCTCTGGCGGTCCACCACTTCCTCGCGTACCTATGCCATGCCTCGCTGTCCACCTGATCCGGACTCATCCACTGCCCGACCACGGGCAGCAGGTTCCTATCATGCACATAGAGCCTGGAGGTTCCCGCATCCCGGTAGTACTGCCACTGCCCGAACGCGCGGTAGCTGTCGTTGACTGTGCCTTGACCCAATATCTGGGCGCCGAAGGCGTCGAAGATGTTCGTGGTCACGGCGACGGAGTTGGAGTCCGTTAGGTGCCGAGTGTGACCTTGGAGGTCTGGGACGTAACCGTAGTTCTGGGAGCTTAGCCGCTCGCCGAACTTTCCGCCTGGAACGCTTGGGAGGTCGGTGTAGTCCACTGCCAACCCGCCTGCATCCGTCATCTCGTGGCGGATGTTGTCGCCATCCCACGGGAACCAGCGTATGGTTCCACTCACGTTTGACCACTGGCGCTTGCCAGTCGGATCATATTGATACGTGCTGACGGCCGAGCCTTGTAGCACCTTGACCAGCCTGCGGTCTTGGTTCCAGACATACGTCGTTCTGGTAGCCGCGGTTATCTCCCCCAGCATCTGCCCGCAGGCGTCCCATTGATAGGTGGTCGGAGACGAGGTGACGTAGGGTCTCACCAAAGTGAGTTGGTCCGCGGCATCGTATACGGACGTCGTGGTGCTGCCGCTGGTGATGATCCTCGTTACTCTGCGACGAGCTGCATCATATGAGTAACGGTTGCTGAAAACGTTTGCCCCGTTGCGCTGTTCGAGCGTGAGCTGGTTGAGGCGGTCGTACTGGTACGTCAGCATCGTCCCGTCGAGCTCGCGGACGGTAAGGCGGTTGCCCACTGCGTCATACACGGCTGTGAGGATAAGCAGTCCGGCGCCGCTCGGCTTGCGTGTGTCGAGGAGGGTGACATTGCCGACTGCATCGTAACCCAGGGTGGTGCGGACGCTGTTGCCCATCACCTTGTGAATGTTCTGGCCGACCGCGTCATAGACCAGCGTGGTGAACTCGCCGTAGCGGTTCTCGATTCGAGTGAGCCGGTTCAGCACGTCCCACCCGTAGGTCATCCGCCCGCTGGTCGCGTCCTGCATCGCTTGGCGGTTGCCCACCGCGTCGAAGAGGTAGGTGAAGCGGAAGTTGTTTGGGTGCGAGACGGCGACCACTCTGCCCACTGCATCATAGACATGGGTCATCCTGCCCAGGGCAAAGATGGCGGAGGTCTCGCGGCCAAGCGTGTCGTAGCCAAACGTGAACCGGCCGCCGTCCGAGAAGAGCCTGCCCGTCTCGAGGTTGCGCGGGTCGTAGCTGTGCGTGGCAACCAGCCCAAGCGCGTTCTGCTCGGTGCGAACGAGGCCGATGGGGTCGTAACCCCAGGTGCTGCGCCGGCCGAGCGGGTCCATGCGGGCCACCCGTTGCCTCGCTCCGTCCCAGAGCCAGGTGGTGCGGTAGCCGAGGCCGTTCACCTCGGCGATGCGGCTGCCCACTGCGTCATAGATGCTCGTGGCACGCACTCCCGTCGCATCCAGCAAAGCGATTTGGCGGCTCTCGGCATCATAGAAGTGGGTGGCAACCATCCCGTTGGCGTCCTGCTCGGTGAGCATCTGCCCCGCCGGGTCGTAGCTCCAGGTCTGCTGCCTGCCCAGCGCATCAACGAGGCCCACGCGCTCGCGCACGCTGTCCCAAAGGGTGGTGGTGCGGTAGCCCAGGCCGTTCACTTCGGCGATGCGGCTGCCCACCGCGTCATAGACGCTGGTATGGCGCACCCCGAGCGCATCCCACCGAGCCACCAGGCGGCTCACCGGGTCGTAGAGGCTGGTGGTGCGCCGGTCGAGCGCGTCCTGCACCATCTGCTGCCTGCCCAGCGGGTCGAAGAGGGTGGTGGTGCGGTAGCCGAGTTGGTCCTGCTGGACGATGGGCTGGCCCAGCACGTCGTGGAAGCTGGTGCATTGAAGGGTCGAGGAGCTGCCGGTCAGGAGGCAGGGATAGCGCTGCCGGCTGGAGGAACTGCGGCCTAGGCGTCCATCTTCTACGAACGCGGACCACTTTGAGGGAGATACGGATCTATAGGGCCGAAGCATCCACACTGACGACTACCGTAACCCCGGAAACGTTGCATGTGGACGCTTCGCCCGGCCGTCTGGCACGAATCGTTGCGCCCGGACGAATCGATGTTCCTTGGCGGGCGAAGCATCCGAATACTGGCCGACCGCACCGATGGAAACTCTCTGCGCGGATGCTTCGCCCCTACATAACGATTGGCGCGACCGAGACACAGGTGGGACAAGCCCGCAGTCCTACGTATGGCGGTTCGGCGACTGCCGCCCCGGTCCGTACACCCAATACCCGCCGGCTTGAAAGCCTCAGAGGATCTTATCGCTAACCACTCGCCCATCGCGCAGCTCAATGATGCGATCGGTCTGCTCGGCAAGCGAGCGGTCGTGGGTCGCAATGATGATGGCAAGCCCCTCCGCTCGCAGTTCGCGCAGCAGCTCCACAATCGCATCCCTGGACTTGTGCTCCAGCCGGCCTGTCGGCTCGTCCGCCAGAAGCAGATTCGGCCTGTTCACAAGCGCTCTTGCTATCGCCACGCGCTGCATACCCCCGCCGTCCAAGTTCACGGGAAGCATGTCCGCGCTCTTCGTGAGCCCGACTCGCTCGATGAGCGTAGCCACTCGCTCCGGGTCGGATCGACGGGCAAAGATGAGCGGCAGCTCGATGTTCTCGCGCACCGTAAGGGTCGGGATGAGGTAGAAGAGCTGGAAGATGAAGCCGATGTGCTCGCGACGAAAGCGAACCAGATCGCGCTCCCGAAGCCGTGTGACGTCCGTACCCATCACCTCGAGCACGCCTCGGCTCGGCCTATCGAGGCAGCCGACCAGATTGAGGAGGGTGGTCTTGCCGGAGCCCGTCCGGCCCACCACGGAGATCATGTCTCCTGCACGCACGGTAAGGCTTAGCTCCGCTAGCGCGTGAATCTCCTCGCTTCCTCGGTGATAGGTTCGCCAGAGGTCCTTCGCTCGCAAGACCACATCGGCGACCGCCGAGTGCGCCACCGCCACGGCATCCGTTTCAGACTTGAGCGTCTGCATTCTATCTGCCTCCAGGATCTGCAGCGATGCCATTTGCGCCGCCTTGGCGAGAGACGATTCGCCCCTCGTCCAGGCGAATCACGCGGTCAACCCCCTGCGCCAGCTCCTCGTCGTGCGTGGCCAGCACAATCGCCAACCCCTCGCCCGCCAGCTCCCTAAAGAGGTGAAGGACGTCGTCGCGCGTCTTGGTGTCAAGATTCCCGGTCGGTTCGTCGGCCAGTAGGAGCTTTGGACGGTTCACGAGCGAGCGCGCCACCGCGACACGCTGCTGCTCGCCCCCGGAGAGCTCGCTGGGCCTGTGCGTCAGGCGGTGCCCAAGGCCCACCCGCTCCAGCAGCGCCTTCGCCCGCCCCTTTTCGACGTGCCCCTCCCATAGCTCCGGCATCTCCACATTTTCGATAGCCGTGAGCGTGGGAAGGAGGTAGAACTGCTGGAAGATGAATCCGACATTCTTGCGGCGTATGCGGTCGAGTTCGGATTCGCCGGCCCAGCCGCTTCCGCGATCTATCTGATTTCCGGCTATCTGCAGCCGACCGGACGTTGGGCGGTCCATCAGACCCAAGAGGTTCAGGGTTGTCGTCTTGCCCGCGCCGGACGGGCCAAGCAGGCAGACGAACTCACCGGAACCCAGCGAAAGGTCGATGCCGCTGAGAGCATGAACGTCCCCTGAACCCATTCGATAGACTTTGGTCAGTTGTTCGGTCCGCACGACAACCGAGGCCTCTCGATCCTCTAGTCTCGCCGGAACAGGGTCAGCCACCGATGCGTGCATGTTGTTTTCTCCTGCTGCTATGCAGCGCGAATTGCCTCGATGGGGCTGACTGCCGATGCTCGCCACGCCGGGTACGCGCCGGCTACGAGGCCAAGCGCAACGGCGAGGGCAAGGCTAATGCCGAAGATTGGCCACGAGAAGCCGATGAGCGATCCCTTTGGCATTGAGACGAGCGAACTGGAAAGCGCCCCTTTGATAAACTTCTCGGTGCCCTGGCTCGCAACGACGGCACCGAGAACCCCAACGAGGCCGCCCACCGTGCAGAGAAGGATAGTTTCGGCCCAGATCAGCTTGAAGACGTCTCCCGCGCTCGCGCCGACGGCCTTCATCATTCCGATCTCCCGTGTACGTTCGAAGACCGCCATCAGGATGGTGTTCAACACGCCCACCATTCCGATGGCCACGGCCACCAGCACGATTGCGAGCACGAAGACTTTCGTATTGCGCACAAGCTGGCCCATGGAGTTCAGCAGCTCCGTGAGCGGGAAGACATTCATGTTCGCTTCCGACTGCTTGAGCTTGTCGACCACAGGCGTCACGTTCGAGACGTC
>VFKD01000578.1 GCA_009885735.1 bacterium | reverse complement strand
GGTGGCACGGGCGTCCCGCCCGTGAAGGTCCATGCGCGAGATGCGTATGCCACGGAGAAGGTCCATGCGCGAGATGCGTATGCCACGGAGAAGGTCCATGCGCGAGACGCGCATGCCACGGGGAGGGTGTTGGTGGCACGGGCGTCCCGCCCGTGAAGGTCCATGCGCGAGATGCGTATGCCACGGAGAAGGTCCGTGTGCGAGACGCGCATGCTTCGGAGAGAGTGATGGTGGCACGGGCGTCCCGCCCGTGAAGGTCCATGCGCGAGATGCGCATGCCACGGAGGAGGTCCATGCGCGAGACCCGCATGCCACGACGCCTAGGTGCGGGGTTCTCGCCGCCTCCGCACCAGAGCCCAAGCGAGCAGGAAGCCACATACCCCCACAAACCAATCGCCATACCTCACGTAGAGGGTCGTGCCTGTGAGGAGCCTCACTTCAGAGGTCAGGACTCCGCTCTCGTAGGGCGGTAGCGCCTTCAGTCCGCCATAAGGGTCAATGATCCCTGTGATGCCGGTCGTGGCGCTTGTGGCAACCCATCGTCGGGTCTCGACTGCCCGGAAAACCGTCATCGCCATGTGCTGCTGCAGTTCCGAGGAGCGCCCTGCCCACGAATCGTTGGTGATGAGCGCCAGCAGGTTTGCGCCGCTTGCGGCGTAGGCCCGCGACACATCCGGAAAGACCGACTCGTAGCAGATCAGAGTTCCCAGGCTGATGGGCCCAATCCTGAGGGGAGCACCGTTCGCGCCGGAAGACACGTCCTCATCTCTGAACTTGAACACGTTCTTCAGCGGGATGTAGGGCCGCGCTGGTATCCACTCTCCAAACGGCACGAGCCTTCGCTTGTCGTACCGGGCAATAGCACTTCCGTCGGGCGCAATTGCGAAAGCAGAGTTGTACTCGCGGTTCGCCTCGTCGCGAAAGCCTGTGCCGACCAGGTGGTAGACGCCGGTCTCCCGGGCGATCTGGGCGAACGGCGCCAGTGCAAGGAGCGTGTGGTCGGCCTCAAGCGGTCCGGCGCTCTCGGGCCAGACCACCATGAGCGGCTTCTGGCTCGCGGCCTTGGCCGCCAATACTCGGTACTGCTCAAATGCCTCGGCGGGAGCCGTAGTGTCGAACCGCCGAGTCTGGATATTCGGCTGAACCACTGAGATACGAACTGTGGATCCTGGAATGTTGATGGCAAGGCGAATCAGTCCATAGCAGCACACGGTTGGCAGGAGAACTAGCGGAAGCACGAGCGCTCGGAAGAGATAGACCGGCAGCACAGTAGGTCGCTCGCCGTTCAGCAGCCACCGCCGAACTGCTTCGGCAACGGATCCGTTCACGAGGCAGACGAGGAAGCCGACGCCAAACACACCCGCGACGTCCGCACTCTGCAGGAGCGGAAGGCAGCGATACTGAGTGTAGCCAATCAGCAGCCACGGCATCGCCAGGCCGCTGAGAGTTCGCAGCCACTCGATAATAGTCCATGCGGCAGCGATTCCCAATGATCTCTGAAGCCCATCGCAGCGCCGGCCAAGAACCCATGCCACCGCGCCGAACAGGCCAAACCACAGACTCTTCACGGCCGTGAGGCCCGCCCAGGCCAACCATCCCAGGTTGGATTCGCTCCAGATGGAGACCGTGGTTCCCAGCCACGTGATGGCGACGCCCCAATGAGCCCACCCGAACAGCACTCCCAGGCCGAATGCGCCCCGCATCCTTCGCGCTCGTGGCAGCGCCCAGAAGAGAGGCGCCAGACAGAGCCAGGCCAGTAGGCCCAGATCGGGGGAAGGATAGGCTAAGGTCGTCAGCACTGCGGAGAGCAGAACCCAGCGAACAAGGCGTGGGCGTTGCACAGCGGAAAGCGGCTCTGTTATACTGGGAGCGGATGGCTGCATGTGTGGAGGGTCTCTTGAGGTCTATCTCGGTCCGACGGGTCGTCATGTCGTGCGCAGCGGCATTATCAGTCTTTTCGGTTAGCTGCGCCCGGTCGCCAGGCGGCACGGCAGGAGGCGTTCGGCTGGTCGTCAATCTGGCCTTTAACGGGCCTGTAAACGACAGTTACCAGTACTTCTTCCTCATGCGAAATGCAGCGGATGAGACGGGTCAGAACGGGCCTATCCCGGTGGTGGTGCCGCCGTACCTCAATGGATTTGCCACCGGCTCAAACACTGCGTCCGCAGCGTTCACCGACTTCGTGGAGTATAGCCGCGTTCAGCGCCAAGCCACAAGCTCAGGCTACGCACTCTACCACCTGCCCGGCGGCATTAGCGGTGACCCAAATCGAAATATCTTCCTCGGTCGCGGCGAGCCGGACCTTGCCTCCGCTCCGGCCGGAGGAAACCAGCTCAGGTTCGAGCTGGACATCAGCCGCCTGCAACCCGAACCCAGCGAACCTGACCCAAACGCCGGCGCACGGCCCCGATACATTCAGATCAATGTCGTGGCCACCACCACCACGCCTATTAACCCGGCAACCATCGATCCAGACAAAGTCGTGGATGCCTTCGGCGAGCAGCGCATCGGCTCCGGCAGCTTTAACCTATTTCTCACGATAGATGCAGCGCAGATAGGCCGCGTCTATCAGAGCGTGACGAATGCCGGCGACCCGAACTATGAGCCCGAGCACGATTCCTATCCGGATGACCGGGATCCCGCGATTGACCTCGTGGCTTGGTCGGTTCAGATAACCGGTCGCTAAATGGTCGCAGCCCTTGGTGACACGCGAAGAGTTGCGATGAAGCCTGCGAGTGTGAACCCAAGGGCCACTCCGAAGACGACCGGATAGGAAGCCATCTGCGCAATCAATCCGCCGATGGGTGCAAATAGTGCGCCTGGAATCTGCAGGAAGCTCGCAACCGCCATGGCCAGCGGCCTCTCCGTGTCGGAAACGGCCTCGATGAGCGAATTTGAGCAAACGGTCCAAAGCCCGTCCTGCGCGGCTCCCAGCAGGAAGAAGACTCCCAGCATCAGCCCCGGCAGGCCAAGATTGGAGGATGCCAGCGCCAACGCAGGCGCAGCAAATGCCGTCACCGCCACGCAGCGCAGGCCGGCGACGGGTCCGAATCGGTCCGAAGTCCATCCCCAGAGGTGCCCTGTGGCTATGCGACCGACATTCTGGCACACCAGGTAGATGCCAACCTGTGCGGCGCCGGCGCGCAGATCTCTCTGGGCAAACAAGACGTAGAACGGCAGGGCGACGGTGCTGCCATCCAGCAGAACACGCGCTAGCACGATCTTGGCAAACCTGGGGCGCTGCCGAAGCAAGGGGACAGCCTGCTTCAGATAATCCTTAAGCGAGAGCCGGACATGGTTGTCCTCCTGCACTCCGGGCGGTTCGCGAATGAGCATCAGCAAAACCTGCGAGATGAGGAGCCCCACGCACCAGAAGATTGCCAGGACTGCGAAATTCACCGGGAAGCCCATCGAGGTGCTGGCAAGCAGTCTCTGCGCTATGAGCCCGGATCCCACGGCAGCGATGCCGGAGAAGGTCTGCATTGCTCCGAAGAACCGTCCTCGAACTTGAGGAGGGATTGTCTTGCCGATGATGTCGAACCAGCTTACTGCGCAGCCGCCGTCCATCAGCCAGAAGATGGCATAGAGGAACAGCAGCCACACCAGGACACCTGTCGGGTGGGTCTTGCCGAACATCAATAGGGCTATCGGAAGCGTGATGAGCCCGATGCGGCCCCATGCGCAGGTTGCCAGCAGAAAAGGCTTGTGGAGGCGCCTGCCGTGGATGTAGTGCGCTGCCAGAAGCGCCGGGAGCGTGAAGCCGAGCGTCTGAATAAGGCGCGTGAGCCCAACGACCCAGTCGCTCCCGCCGAGCTTCGCGACAAGCACCGGCATCACCACGGTAGGGTCGAAGAATGCGAATCCCACCCAGAACGCGCACGACTCCGTCACCATCAGCGGAAAGTTCCATCTCAGGTTGCGCCGTGCAAACTCCGCTGACTCTTCGCGTTGTGTGGCCGGAACCGTCGATCCGGAAGAAGAGGGCTCTATTCCCGTGCGCCCGTTGCGGAGGCAACTCTCGGCTTCGAGCCGGCCGATGCCGAGCCGCCAGAGGCCGCCTTCATGTCTTCAAGGAGCGGTATGGCCCTAGGGTAGAGAATGAACGTGCCGAGCACATAGAGGTTGGTCCACTGCTCCGCTGTGCCTTCCTTGGTGGGCTTGCCGTCTGGAGAGAGTTGAACCTTCACCAGGTTGATGGCCTTGTCGATCTGCTCCTGGGTGAGAATGCCCTTGACGTTCTCGCTGAGAGACTTTAGAGTCCTTTGGTCCTCAGTGTCGCGCTTCTTCACGTACTCTGCCTGCATCTTGGTAACCTTTGCATCAAACTCCTTTGGAAGGTCGGCGCCCTTCAGCATGCTTGCCCGTATCTTCTTCACATCTTCGGCGAGAGATTCGAAGTAGGGCTCCGAGATCGCGGCGATGCGCTTCATGTAGGCAGCCTGAGAAGCCTTAACCGTCGTCACCAACTTGTCTAGCTGCTCCGTTGTGAGCTTGAGTGGTACGATCATTCGCAGCTTGTCGATGTCCGCAATCTGCTCGTTGAGCTTGACTTGCGAGGCGGGAACCTGAGCTCCCTGCGACTGTGCGCGCGAGCCCGCTACTAGGAGTGCGACAACTGCCGCTGCTGAAGTCCACCGTACTAGGTTCATGTTGGTTCTCCCCGGTGCCTGTAGATACTTGTAGTGCAATCCTATTATACCGGCCAGCTTGTACCGTTGTGCCACATCGGCCGCGCCGCTGGCCGTTGGGGCCCACGCGACAGGCCCAGCGTCGGCTGCCTTCCGAGGCGAGGCCTTGGGCAAATGCGTTGGTCTGAAGCCTGTTGTAGAATTTGGCGTTCGGGAGCGGAGAAGGTTACACGGAGGGAGGCGGGAGGCGCTGGCCGGCTAGGTACACGACAGTCCCGCCCCGTCATTCCCGCATAGCCTGCCCCGTGCAGCCTGCCCCGTGCAGCCTGCCCCGTGTAGCCTGCCCCGTTACGACCTTAAACGGGGACCTTAAACGGGGTTAGAGAGAACCGCAGAGGGCATTGCACTGCAGTCTGCCATGAAGGCACCCTGGCTCACAACCTCGATCAGGAGAGCGCTGGGAATGATGCCAACAAGCCCTGCTCCACGCGCATATTCGTGTGCGCAGGGCGTGGGGATCGCCCTGGCCGGCTCTTCTGTCTGAAAGCCATTCCGCCGACAAGGGCGATGGGTTGACATTGGAGAAAACGACGTGCTAGTGTCATACTGGAGTAAATCGGTACAGTATTTTCTTGAGAGCATAGGGCATGAATCACATCACCATGCGACCGAAGCAAATCAGGAAGTATCGCGTGTGAACCCAACTTAAAGTTCTACCTTCGCGCAGAGGTGCATATATGTCTAAGTTCGTCGAAGTCGCCAAGAAGTCAAAATCCCTGACGACTCGGGCCTATGCGTAGAAGTCGGAGGCAAGCGCATCGCGTTTTTCAACGTTGGGGGTGAGATCTACGCCATCGATGACACCTGCCACCACGCGAAGGGTTCACTGAGCGAAGGCGTCGTTGAAGGCGAGGAGGTCGAATGCCCCTGGCACGGCTCCCGGTTCAACCTCAAGACCGGCGAGGTCACAGGTCCGCCCGCCTACGAGGGCGTCGCCGTGTTCCCCGTCCGCGGCACCGGAGACGATGTGGAAGTGGAAATCTGACCTGGAGCCGCGCGCGGCAAGCGACGCAGGCTGACAAACGACGAGAACCGTCGCTTTCAACTCGACTTCTCCATCGACCTGAACGGCGGCACGCGCGGCTCAAAAACTTCAGCGCGCCCGAACGATCACGTCAACGGCGCGATTTTGGACTTTTGCAACTGCCTCCCTCTATATTGAGTAAACAAGTGTGCGATTGAAATTCCTAACAATCATGGAACTTAGATATGCAGACCACCGCACCTCGCCAACACAATCAAGACCCGTCGGAAGGCGCGGTCCTCCACTTCGCCCTTCAAACCGGCGCTGGAACTGCCGCCCGGCACGAATGGATCGGAGAGTCGGAAGAAACTGACAGCAGAGGGAGTCGCCGATGACGCAAACAGATAGTCAAAACGTGTCCCAAGACGATTCCGACAAGCAGGCCCTCTCACGAGGCGATATCGAAACGTTGCAGAAATCCTTTGCTGAGGAAGGCTATTTCGTCTTGAGAAACGTGGTTTCACAGGAGAAGCTTTCCGGCCTGCGGACAAGAATCCTCGACGAATTTGAGCAGACGAAACACTCGGGCAGTCTATTTTCCGGCGGCGGCCTCTTAAGCGGTCACCTCAACTGCTTCCCCGGTGAGGAGTC
Organism: bacterium; assembly: GCA_009885735.1. Taxonomy (GTDB): domain Bacteria; phylum Armatimonadota; class Chthonomonadetes; order Chthonomonadales; family CAJBBX01; genus VFKD01. The sequence goes on along the minus strand of VFKD01000578.1, from coordinate 7,089 downwards.
GAGATTTGCCTACGATACGCTTCAGGAACGCGGCATTATCGATCTGATCAAGGCGATTATGCCCAAAGCAGAACGTGCACCCAACGTGGGTTGCAACCTCAATCTTCCGAACAGCGCCATACAGCACTACCATGCCGACCGGGGGTTTACGCAGGAGTTCATGATTGCGAACGTCGCAGTCGTGGACACGGTGGTGGAGAACGGGGCGATAGAGTTGATCCCTGGAACACACAAAAAGTTTTACAAATACTGGCGATTTGCCCTGGAGAGACCGTACCGAGCCAGCATACGAGTTCCGATGAAGCAGGGAGACGTACTGGTGCGGTCGTCTAATGTCTGGCACCGGGGAATGCCGAACTACTCCGCTGTCGCGCGCCCGATGATCGCACTGACCTGGGAAGATGGCGGCAGTCAGCACGACGATCCGTTTCGGGTGGAGGATGGGCAGATCAAGTTTCGCCCGAATTGGTTCAAACCCACCTTGGCGGGGCGGTTGCGCGAGCGAACGTTCGTCAAGTTTCCGTTCACGTATTCGGCCTGCCGCTTCGTCAGTTCGCTATACGGGAACAAAGGATACTAGCCCACGTCCTGGTCGAAATGATGCAGGTATTCTGGTGCGCCTGCTCCTGATCGGGAAGTTGATGAGCGAGCGCGAATGCTGACGAGGTCGTCGGCATTCGCGCCGTCGGACGCAACGGCGGCATGCGTGGCTCAAAAACTCCCCCCAAACCCGCCCCCTCTCTCATTCCGAACCATCCTTGCCCTTGCCGTTACCTGTATCCTCGCGCCCCCCGGTGGTTCAATCAGCCCTGCATTCCCGTACAACCCACAGAAAACTCCATAGACTCTATCCGGAAATAGATGTACACGTCAGTGTACGGTTGAAATTCCTATCCATCATGGAGAATAGATATGCAGACCACCGAACCTCACCACAACGATGACCATGCGCCAAGCGCGCTTTCCCAGCCTTCCGCCGGTCCTGATAAGCTGCCGGGCATCAGGCACGTCATCGCCGTGGCCAGCGGCAAGGGCGGCGTGGGCAAGTCCACCGTCAGCGTCAATCTTGCGCTCGCGCTCCAGCAAGCCGGTTATCGCGTCGGGCTCCTTGACGCAGACATCCTGGGCCCAAGCATCCCCGTGATGCTGGGACTTCCTACCGGCCATCAGCCCGAGACCACCGCAGACCAGAGGCTCGTCCCCGCGGTACGGTACGGCCTGAAGACGATATCGATGGCCATGCTCACCGGGGACGACAGTCCGGCCATCTTGCGCGGGCCGATGGTGGGCAAATACCTGCAAGTGTTCATCGGCCAAGTGCAGTGGGGACAGCTGGACTATTTGATTTTCGACTTCCCGCCCGGAACCGGCGACACGCAACTGACGTTGGCCCAGAGCGTTCCGCTGTCCGGCGCGGTCGTCGTGACGACGCCGCAGGATGTGAGCCTCAAGATCGCCCGTCGCGGGCTCCGCGCCTTCCAGACCCTGAATGTCACCATACTAGGCATCGTCGAGAACATGAGCACCTTCACGTGCCCGCACTGTGGAAAGGACACGGACATCTTCCGGCATGGCGGCGGCGAGCGGATGAGTCTTGAGCTCGGCGTCCCGTTCCTGGGTGCCATTCCTCTCGACGCCGACATCGTCACCGGCGGGGACGAGGGGCATCCGATCGTGGCCGAGAAGCCGAACTCCGTCGCAGCCCAGGCCTATGTCGCGATCGCGACGGAGCTTGTCGGTCGACTCCAGGGGCTCCCGACGACGGTGCTTGAAGCATTCAACTGGGCCTGGGATACGAACGAGGGTGAGCCGGCTTGGGTGGAGAGCGCTGTACTGCCGACGGGCTCCCCAACCACCCCCATCGGTTTCCGTCGGCGAGATGCGCGCACGTTGTCTGTGCTCTGGGAGGACGGGAACCGTGACGACTTCGACGTCCGGGACCTTCGACTGGCATGCCCGTGCGCCCAGTGCCGCGAGGAGATGAGCGGACGGCAGCTCCTCGATCCAAAGAGCGTGCTGCAGGACGTGGCCCCACACACGGTCTCCAGCAGAGGCAATTATGCCATCATGTTCGGCTGGAACGACGGCCACAGTACTGGGATATACACGTACAAGCACTTGAGAGCCCTCGCTGAGCGCTTCGCCGGCAAGGATGTGGAAGATGTCTGACGTCCTGCCTGTCGACGCGACGATCACGATCCGCGCCGAGACCTCCGTCGCCGATCCCGACACATGCAAGTTCACCGTAAGCCGCACGGTGCATCCTGGCCGTTCCTTCTTCTTCCCCGCCAAAGAATTAGCCGCTGGTTCGCCCCTCCCCGAGCGGTTGTTCGCGCTTCCCGGCGTCGCCCACGTGCTCGTTGCCGAGAACGTAGTGACGGTCGGGAAGGACGCAGGCGCCTCGTGGGCCGCACTGAAACCGGGGATCGGAACGGTCATCCGTACGCAGCTCGCCACCGGGATGCCGGCCATCCTCGAGGCCCCTTGCACCGCAGGTGCGTTGGGGCGCGCCGACGCCGAGGTTCGCGCGGTTGTTCATGAACTCTTGGACCAACAAGTCAACCCTTCCATCGCGAAACACGGTGGGAAGATTTCCATTGTCGACTTGAAGGACAGGAACCTCTTAATCGCCATGAGTGGCGGGTGCCAGGGATGCGCGGCCTCTAAACTAACTCTGCGACACGGGTTCGAGATCATGGCGCGCAGGGTCGCACCGGAGATCGTGGAAATCGTGGACACGACGGACTACGCGGCGGGGAAGAAGCCCTTCTACGAGCAGACAGCGTAGACAGGAGGCTTCGATGACATCACCGGAGGAACGATGCCTCGTTTGAGTGCGACTTCCAGCGTGCATCTCGGGTTCGTTTCTACAGCAATCGTCATCCGCCCGAAGCCCTCCTTTTCCTCACGTCTCTAGTGTTTCTGCCGCTGACCTCATGCCACGACTCGCCGGCAGGAACCCGCCATGGCAGCGCGTGACGGGCCCTTCCTCCCGCAGTAGGGGGATCGTGTGATAATGTGGCGCTTCGGTCATGTATTACGGACCTTCCTGTCTTCTTTCCTGTAACTGTTCAGACTAGGTGTTTTTGCCATTTTGAAGTGCGCTAAAGAATATTTGTGCTATTAAGGAGTCTTTCGCAAATCGGATGTCGAATCAGTCCGTATGTCCGAGTATTCATCGGGTACTCGCGGGGAGCCCGGCGACCTCTTGCGCGTGCCATAATCGGTCCATTCAGCCTGCTGGGCGCGGGAAAGGTGGCAAATCACGATGACAATCGGCCTGGACGATCTCGACGAGACCATCGCGAAGGTCTTGATAGAGACGCTTGATACCATTGCTCCGCCTCGCTCGCCGACGGCAGTGCGAGCAACTGCACTCAAGGGACTTGGGGACATCGCCGCAGACGGCCTTGGAGATGTGCTGGAGGGTGCCGCAGTAGGCTCGGGAAAGTCCGAAGACCGTCGCAAGGAATTGACACCCGAGCAGAAAGCGCTCGTTGCGGCTCTTTCGAAGCATCGGTGGTTTGGAGCCGGCTGGCGCAGCTTTGTTCCCGTTGGCGCTGCGTTCGCTGCGGTAATGGCCGGAACTCAGCTCGAGAGTCAGCCATGGCTAATGGGCGGACTGTTCGGGCTTAGCTTTCTCTTCTCCGGCATAGGGTTCTGGAGATCGTCACGCAGGGACCTCATGGCTGGCTTCCGAACCCATCTTCCGTCTGAGGTCCTCGTCGCCGCAATCCCGCTCATGGGTCTCTGTGATTCCGAAGCCATCTACCTTCACTCCACTCTGCTCCTGAACGATCTGCACGATAGAGTTGGCGAGCAGACTGCCCGCAACGTTCTGGGCAGCCTGAACGAACTCCTGTCGAGCAGCCGCCAGCTTGAGCTGCAGCGCCATCGGCTCACCGAGGCAATAGAGCAGAACTCGTCCGCAGTGCTGGAATCGGACCGGGCCAGGTTTACTCAGCGACTCAGCGAGATCGATGACCCCGCAAGTCAGAAGGCCCTTCAGCAGAGCCTGCGGATGTGCGAGTCGCGTCTGCAAGACACTCAAGTGATGGAGCAAAACCTTCAGCGCGTAACGGTGCAGCAGGAGGCCATGCACCAGACTCTCGCCTCAGCGCACTCTGCCCTGGTGCGAATGCAGACAACGCCCTCGCTGGGTTCGCCTGCTGTCGAGGAACTCACAGAGGCAGTGTCGCAGATCAATATGCAAACACAGGCTGTGGAGCAGGCGGTGCAGGAAGTTGCGAGTTTGACCGCACAGAATTAGGTCCTGTCGAATACCGATTGGATGGCCCAAATGCGTTCGTCCTGAGCGCTCGTCAGCCTCATCGACGAGCAGTCGAAGGACGCATTACCGGAGTGCGCATCCTTCGACTGCGGTTCAAAACGGCCGAACCGCGGTCAGGACGAAAGGGTTCGCAGAGATGCATGCCGGCACGTTGCACATCGATTTATCGCTCTTAGATTGACCTGACATCAACCGACTACTGGGGAGGCGATGGGTCTCAATTCCCACCCCGTACAACCCATGCCATAATCTGAACATGCAGAGAGAGATCTGGGACGTCATTATCGTAGGAGGCGGCCACGCAGGGTGCGAGGCTGCCCTAGCATCCGCACGCCTAGGCTGCAAGACGCTTGTCGCCACCCTGAACCTCGACCGCATCGGGCACATGCCTTGCAACTGCTCGATTGGTGGTCCGGCGAAGGGTCACCTTGTTCGCGAGATAGACGCGCTGGGAGGCCAGATGGCGCTGGCAACCGATGCCACGATGACTCACATTCGTCCTGTCGGTAGCGGCAAGGGTCCGGCGGTGCGTACCCTGAGGGCGCACGCAGACAAGGGCCTCTATCCAAAGGCGATGCGCGCCGCGCTCGAGGCGCAACCAAACATCAGTCTTCTTTCCGCTGCCGTAGATGGATTTGTATTGTCGAGCTCCTCAGAAGGCACTGAGGTTCAAGGTATTCGCCTCGTGGACGGGACCGAGATATCCGCGCGGTCGGTCGTCATTACCACCGGAACGTTTCTCAACGGCCTGATGCACTGCGGCGAGCAGCAGACCGCGGGAGGACGGCACGGCGAGGGCGTCTCTCGTGGACTATCCGGCGCACTGCGGGACCTGGGAGTGCGCCTTGGGCGGTTCAAGACGGGCACCACGCCCCGAGTCGACCGGCAGACGGTGGACTGGAGTCGCGTCGAAGAGGTTCCCTCCGAGCCGTGCGCGCCGTTCTCGTTCATGAACGACCGCGTCGCTCCGCCGAGGCCTCTGCTGCCCTGCTGGCAGACACACACCACCGAGGCGACCCACGACGTGATTCGGCAGAACCTGCACCTCAGCGCGATGTATGCGGGGCGAATAGAGGGGATTGGTCCGCGCTACTGCCCGAGCATCGAGGATAAGGTGGTCCGCTTCGCCGAGAAGACCTCGCACCCTGTGTTCCTGGAGCAGGAGCAGTGGGACACCGACTGGCTCTACGTCCAGGGAATGAGCACGAGCCTTCCCGAGGAAGCGCAGGTTGCATTTCTACATACCGTACCGGGGATGGAGCAGGTTCGGGTGCTGCGGGCCGGCTATGCGGTGGAGTACGACATGGTCTTTCCGGACCAGCTTACGCTCAGCCTCGAGTGCAAAGCGGCCAGCGGGTTGTACCTAGCTGGGCAGATCAACGGCACCTCGGGCTATGAGGAGGCTGCAGCGCAGGGCCTCGTGGCCGGTCTGAACGCTGGACGCCGCGCGCTGGGTTTGCCGCAGGTTGCGCTCGACCGGCGCCAAAGCTACATCGGCGTGCTCATCGACGATCTCGTCACAAAAGGCGTGGACGATCCCTATCGAATGCTCACGTCCCGTGCGGAGTATCGGCTTCTGCTTCGGCACGACAATGCGGACCGACGACTCACGCCGCTGGGACGCGAATTGGGCCTCATTTGCGACGCGCGATGGGGCAGGTTTACAACCAAGCTTGCGGCAGTCGAGGTTGAGACCGAGCGCCTAGCCACCACCTTTGTCACACAGAAGAACAGCGACCTTCTCTGCGGAATGGACACTGCGCCCGTCGACACGCGGCTCTCGCTTGCCGACCTGCTCAAGAGGCCCGAAATTCAATATGAGCAGATCGCCGACCGATTCCCGGCTGAATATCCTGCCACACCCGAGGTGGCCGAGCAGGTGGAGATCACTATAAAGTACGAGGGCTACATCGCAAGACAAGAGATTCAGGTACAGGCTCATGCTCGCTTGGATTCGCTGCAGCTTCCGTCCGACCTCGACTACACGCTGCACCACGCCATCTCGTCGGAAGGTCGCGAGAAGCTCACTCGGGTGCGTCCGGCTACTCTTGGGCAGGCGGGTCGCATTCCGGGCGTAACGCCTGCGGACCTGCAGATCGTGGCGGTCATAGTGGAGCAGAAGCGCCGCGCTGCTCTGGTCGCATGACCGACGCGCTCGGCGGCCTCTCGACCGAGGCAGTCAATCCCCGCACTATCGAGATCGACCTGCTGGGAGCTGGGGACCTCGTCGCCGTTCTTCATGCCGAGAACTCTACACCCTTTCACGCGGTGGAGGCGGCCCTGCCGCAGATCGCCGCAGCGGTCGAACTCATCGCCCAGGGACTGGCTGCAGGCGGTCGGCTCATTTATGTGGGTGCCGGGACGAGCGGCCGCCTTGGGGTGCTGGACGCGAGCGAGTGCATGCCGACCTTCGGCGTGTCGCCTGACGTCGTCGTTGGGATCATCGCCGGAGGGGATGCAGCCCTGCGCTCGTCCATTGAGGGCGCAGAGGACGACGAGGCCGCAGGGTGTGCAGCCGCGAATACCCTGAGCCTAACTTCTGCCGATATACTGGTCGGCATCGCTGCAAGCGGCAGAACTCCCTACGTCCTTGGCGCACTTCGTGCCGCCGGGGCTGCCGGGTCCGGTACTGTCGCGGTGGTCAATGTCGAAGGCTCGGAGATGTCGACAGTGGCAGAGATGACGGTTGCCGCTGTAACTGGTCCTGAACCCATTACCGGCTCCACGAGGCTGCTTGCCGGCACGGCTCAGAAGATGGTGCTGAACCTGCTGAGCACCGGGGCTATGGTGCTGCTCGG
>VFKD01000145.1 GCA_009885735.1 bacterium | reverse complement strand
GCGCTTCCGGAGGAGCCGTGAACGACCCCTCTGTGAGCGTCCCGCCGACCGTCCTGCGGACGGGAAACCGCACAAAGTGTCGGCGGGTTGTGCATGTACTGGCCGATTGTTCATTAGGAGCGGAGCTTCCACCGTTTGGAAGCGCGTCATTCCCGCATGGTGCTAGCGGGAACGAAACATCCGGGCGTATCCGATCTGAAGTTGCCGGACCCTTCGACTTCGGTTCGGAAGGGCTGAACCTACGCTCAGGGTGACAATGTGTGGCCCGACTCTACTCCCTCTCCCAGCGTGGAACGAGCGGATGGGAGAGGGTTTGGGTGCGGGCAGCGGCTGCCGCTTCGCTCGGGGTGACTTTGACTACGTCTTCGCTCCAAACCAGATGTCTAGAACTGTTCCCAAGACTTGCCGCAAGATCTGCATCGTTTCTGAGTGGTGTACCTTAGGTAAACCGGTAGGCGTCCGGCAGATCGCAGTAACACGACCGAGCTTACGTACTCAGCGACACAATCGTGAAACGCACCTAGCTCAATTCCCGTCCTCTATCGTCAGTAGTCCTCTTCAGTTCCGCTCACCTATAGGCACCCACCATGCGTCGAGACTCCTCAGCCCGTACGGAAGGTTCGCTCCTCCTTGGAGTGGTGCTGCCGGTCGCCGTGGCTGCGTGCCTTCTTGTAGGAGTTGCTAAGGGGCTCGTAGGCCCGCCCAGTGATGCCGTCAACATCAATAGGGCGACATCCGAGGAGATCGCGCTTGCCTTTGGAGTAGGCAGTTCGGTCGCGGAGGTTGTTGTGGCTCGACGCGCTGAGGTCGGCGGGTTTCGGTACACCGACCAGCTTGCGGAGGTCCCGCTCCTGTCATCGAGCAGGCGCAGTCTACTTGGGTCCGCAATTGTCACCTCGCGGCTGGATCTCGACACCGCCTCCAAGACTCAGCTTACCCGGGCCGGATTTGCTCCTGGCGAGGCGGAGAGAATTCTCGAGGTTCGTACAGACTCTGCGGGTGAGAAGTCGGCGTCACCGCTGAGCGCGACCTTGCTCTCCAGATCGACCGCACTGTCTCTCGGCTCTCGCGCGGTGGTGCGCACGCGCAGCGAGTTCCTATCTAGCTGGATGCTGACGAGCGGTGGACTCCTGCTCTTGGTCCTGCTATCTCCAATCGTTATACGCCGGTGGGCTCCCCACGGCGACGGGATTCTGCTGCCAATAGTTTTAGTTCTGGCTGCGCTTGGAACGGTGACCCTGTGCAGCATCAAGGATCCGCTCCGCGACACGATCGTGGCGTCGCATCATGTCTGGGGCCTTGGCCTCGGGCTCCTTGCGATGGCATGGGCTGCCGCTCTACCGCGAGTTCGCCGGCCAAGCCAATCGCGTCTGTCGTGGCTTATGCCTGCACGCCATGAGCTCTGCCGCTACACCTACCTTTGGGCTCTTGCCGCTATCGCCCTGATGGTTGCGCTCCGGCAGTTTGGCTCAGGCCCGGAGGGTGTGCGCCTGCGCCTCGGCGGGCTGCAGCCCGTGGAGATAGTCAAGCTTCTCCTAGCGCTGTTCACCGCAGGGTACGTAGGAGACAGGCTCGCTGCACTCTATCGAGGACCCGCACGCGGTGTGGCATCGCGCGTAGGCAGGCGTTCATTCTTGGCAGGGTACCAAGACCTGCCAAGAAGACAGGACATCGGCCCGCTCCTTGGCGTCTTTGCCCTCGCTCTCTTCATGTTCCTCATCGTGCGAGACATGGGTCCGGCGTTGGTTATCTACCTCGGATTCCTGTGCGTTCTCTACCTTGCAACCGGCCGACCGCTGGTTCTGCTTGGCGGGCTCGCGCTGGCCGTTCTGGGTGGGTATGCGGCATGGTGGCTGCGCGTTGGCGTCATGCCGGTTCGAATTGAGATGTGGCTGCACCCCTGGATGAATTCGCGCCCTAACGGGATGCAGCTTGGTCAGGGAATCTGGGGCATGTCGTCCGGCGGCATCTGGGGCTCCGGGCTTGGCCTTGGTTCGCCAGGGCTTGTTCCAAGGTCGGGTTCAGACCTGGTGTTTGCCTCCGTTGGCGAGCAGCTTGGCCTCGCTGGATCGTTGTTTATCTTGATGTGCTACGTGATGATCATCTGGCGCGGCCTCAAAATATCTCTTGCAGCACAGTCAAATCATGACCGGGTGCTGGCTGCTGCGCTCACGTCGATTTTGGCGTGCCGGGTCGTGCTTATCACGGCGGGTGTCACCGGCCTACTGCCGCTCACGGGACTCACCTTGCCATTTCTTGGCTACGGCAACACTGCATTGGTGACGGACCTCCTCTTGGTAGGACTGCTTTACGGGATCTCAAGAACGGACGGCAAGGGCGAACCCGTACCTGCCCCTGCAAGCTTCACGGGTGCAGCCGGCAAGCTGGTTAGCGGATTCGCCGTGCTCCTGCTATGCATCATTGGAGTGGGAAGGCTTGGATGGCTGCAGGTGGTTCAGGCGGATGCGCTGGCAGGAGCCTCCATTCGCACGCCTGATGCCGACGGAGTGGCTCGCTCCAAAACGAATCCCCGGCTCTTGGCTCTTCAGCGCAACATCCGGAGAGGGTCCATCTACGATCGAGCGGGGCGACCGCTGGCAACTTCTAGGCTCGACGAGATATCCAAGCTGAGCAACGGCGACAACGAACTTGCTAGGAAGCGGTTCGCCAATGGGCGTCACTACCCACTCGGTTCCGATGCAGCTAACGTGGTTGGATACCTAGACCCGACTGTCGGCGGTCCCGTCGGCGCCGAGAAGGACTTCGATCAGGATCTGCGCGGGTTTGGAGGCCACGCCGATCTGCTGCCGCACTACCGAGCGAAGGATCTGCCGTCATGGCTCGGACCGCGACGAATTGAGCGCGGCGCGGACGTGACTCTCACGCTGAATGCAGCCATCCAAGTGGAGGCGGTCGTTGCTCTGAAGGCGGGTCTGGCCGGACTGCGGGACCGAAAGACCGGCAGACCGAAGAGCGCCGGCGCGCTGGTGGTGCTGGACCCTGCCACTGGAGAGGTGCTCGCCTCCGCTAGCCTGCCTTCATACGACCCAAATCGGCTTTCTCGCAAGCGCATGGACGAACTGAACCAGGACAAGCACTCGGACGCCCGGCTTCTGAACCGGGCGACCCAAGGAGTCTATCCGCCCGGTTCGACGCTCAAGGTTGCCACTGCCGCTGCGGCGCTAGAGGCGGGAATCGACCCGGAATTCGCATGTTCGCACACTCTTTCCGGCTTGAAGTGGTCATTCGGTAAGCGGGCCTACGCTCGTGCGCGACTCACGGATGATGAGGAGAGTCCCGCCCACAGGCGGCTGCATCTGGCGCGAGCGCTGCGGGTCTCGTGCAACCTCTACTTTGCGCAGCTTGGCGTCAAGCTCGGTCCTACTGCTCTTCAGGATTCCCTTTCGCGCAGATTTGGCCTCCGCTATGTTCGGCCACTGGACAAGTTTGCTGCCGACCTGCCCGACAACGCTTATGGGCAGGGAACCATGCTCGCGTCTCCAACCGAGATGGCGCAGCTTGCCGCGGCAGTGGCGAATCGTGGCATACAGATGGCGCCACTCAGCTGGCAAACCGTGAACCAGCCGGACGGCAAGCTCAAGAAGTCGGTACCCACGGTGTCCAGCAGGCCGATTGGCGAGGAGAACGCCGCGAAGCTGGCAGACATGATGAAGGATGTAGTGGCGGAAGGCTCGACCAGCGGCGTCTTCTCTGGCCTCGCGGTACGAGTAGCCGGCAAGACTGGGACAGCGCAGAACAACCAAGCTGACGGCATGTCGCACTCGTGGTTTATTGGGTTCAGCCCAGCGAGCAAGCCCAAGATGGCTTTCGCCTGCGTCATCGAGAACGGCGGGGCTGGGCGCGGCGCAGCCGCCCGGGCCGTCGCCAAGCTGCTTGGGGAGGTATTCGGCCGGTAGCCTGGCCCAATACTCGTCACGCAGCCAATTCCGTGCGTCCTCAGCGCGCGTCTTCAAATCCGTTCGTCCTGAGCGCGAGACAGCCGCACCGTCGAGCAGTCGAAGGGCGCGAAATCGTGCAGGTCAGTCTCAAGACAGGCGCCCTTCGACTCCGGCTCGATACGGC
>VFKD01000527.1 GCA_009885735.1 bacterium | reverse complement strand
ATGCCCAGGCCACACGCCGCAGAGTAGGTCACGCGCTCCAGCCGGGATGGAAACTGAGCCTGCAGAAGGATGAGGAGGAAGCGTCCGGTGGAGGATGCGACTACAGCGAGTGCAACCAAAAAGGCCATCAGCGTCATAATAGGTCTAGTTTCGCTTCGAGTCTCCTTTTGTCCTTGGAAAGTTCTACTTCCACAGTGCCAAGATACTTGGCGAACCACCCCGCCTGCACGATGAGCGTGTCGCCCACCCACTCGCCTTCGGGCAGTACTGCGTGCGAATGTCCTCCGATGATCAGGTCGATACCCAGGTCGGCCTCCGCAAGCAGCCTGTCCGTCGCCAAGCCGCAGTGGCTCAGGACGACAGTGAGATCGGACATTCGCCGAAGCGTGGGCAGCAGAGTGCGAGCTGCATCAATGGGCGGGTCGAAGACATAAGCAGAGATGTGGCGCGCCAGCATCCTCTCGGTGATCATAGGCACGGTGAGCCCGAGGATGCCAACAGTACACTCTGCAACCTGGCAGCGAATCGCAGCAGTCACCGGGAGAGGATCGTCAGGCACCACCGAGCGAACGTTGGCGCAAAGCACCGGAAACCGCGCCCGCTTGACCTTGGATGCGAACCCGTGTCTCGAAAAGTGGAACTCTCGATTGCCGACTGTCATCGCATCGTAACCGATGGACGACATCAGAGCTAGGATAGGCTCGCCGTCGGATTTGTAGGTAATGTTGCCGGAAGAGACCGCGTCGCCGGCATCGAGCAGCAGGCCATTCCCGCCAAGCGTCTTGCGCATTCCGGCGAGGGCTTCGCCTTGAGTTGGCGAGAGGTGATTGTGAAAGTCGTTCGTGTGCAGAATGTGGAACGTCGGCATCAGCCGAGGAAGCTGCGGTCTCGGAGGAACCACACGAGGCGCCTGTTCAGACTTCCATCCGAGCTATCGTGATGAGACGGGTCCGGTCGGTCCGAGGTAATGACCGCCTGACGTACCGAGACACGAATGTCGTCATGCGTTGGCGCGTTCTCGCGATCAATCTCGGCTTGGAAGGTGAGTCGAGCATCCAATGGAAACGAGGTAGGCAAGGTCCGCTTGCAGCGCCAACACGCGCGGCGATGCTCCAGATTCTCCGCCTTGCAGTGCATGCATGGGGCGCTGGGTTTTATTGCCATCTGTGTACCACCTGGATGAACCTGCTTGTGCTTCCTGGAACAGCAAGGGTCTCTGAAGCCTGGACACTTGTTTACAGTTCCTCATCTAAGACGACAATACCCCTAACTTTGTTCTAAGAATGCAGTAAAGATGTGCAGGACACCAGCCCGCCACTATATATAGCTATTGACTCTATGAACTCCTAGGTATCGATCTGCCGGCGGACATCAGGAGGGCTGCGTCTTCTTTGAATTGGGCCGAGAACATGCTTGAGATTCGTGAAACACACTTGTAACGAGTCTCGTCATATTACATGTAGCTTGGCCGGCTCGGCTTGGGTGTCCCGACGGGTCCTCCGCTGCATGAACTATTCTCAATGCTTGACTGACACCCTTCGGATCTCAACGATTAGGTTGAAGGAGGTGATCCGGTTGAGCGACACCGCAACTCTTAACCGCGAGGCGACGAACGTGACCTCTGAGCTCTGGGACTATGCTGTAGCGAATGTGCATGCGCGTCAAGCCGCAGGTTTGGAGGAAGCGCTCAAGGAGCGCGGTCGCAATGGGTGGGAGCTTGTCTTCATGCACGAGCCGATGCCTTGCGAGTACAGGCTTGTGTTCCGCCGACGGCTGGTGGAGTGCTAGAACGAGCAAGGCGCTCAATTCTCGCACGCGACCGGCAGTGAGGTGAGGGCTCGTCCACAAGGTCGAGCCCTCAGTTCGTGCGATGCTCGTTAAATTGTCACCTCGCGCCACCGTGGTGGATTGTACGGTCGGCATCTTCAAGGCGGGAACCGACCGCTATTGGCAGCGGCCCCGTGTGAGTCAAATGGTGTGTATAGCAATTCAACCGACCGTTGTCCACCTAGCTGATACCGCTATCAACTCGTCGTGAGCGGGTTATTTCGTAGTAGAACCGTAGCT
>VFKD01000082.1 GCA_009885735.1 bacterium | reverse complement strand
TCACCCCTTGCAAGTAATCCTATTGACCTGCTTCCGGCCGGCGGCTATGGCGGGATGAAGCGAGTTGCTGAGCTTGTGTCACCTCCATTCTCGGAGGATGCGAAGCTGACCCTGAAGGTGAGCCACAACGTTCATGCAAGCCTCATGCCGATCCTGCTCGCAGTGAAGAAGGGGAAGCGTACGCTTGCCGACGGCTTCAAGGAGGAGCGAAAGTTCCTGGAAGAGGCCGGTATCGACGTGGACACGATTTCCTTCGGCAGCGGAGCTGGGGGCTCGTTTAGCGATGCGGTCACGCCTCGCGCGGCAGTCCAGCTCCTAACGTATATGCAGAACCACAAGGAGAACGAGGCGTTCCTAGCAGCGCTGCCGGTCTTGGGAGTGGACGGCACCCTCGTGAGCGCAGTGAAGGCGGACAGCCCTGCGAAAGGTAAGGTACAGGCGAAGACCGGAACCTATCCGATCTCGAACGCGCTTACCGGCAGGAATCTGCTGAAGTCTAAAGCATTGGCCGGATATATGACGGCAGGGTCCGGCCGCAAGCTGATCGTCGCGATGTTCGTCAACGAAGTTCAGCTCAACGACACTCTCACTCCTGCCGCAGTAGGTCGCGACCTGGGCTCTCTTTGCGAGATTATGGTCAAGGGATGGTAACAGGCAGAATGCGTCCGTCGAACCTCGTGGCAGACTTCTTCTCCGGGTTCCTGAGCTTCTTCAAGGGGCTTGGGGTGACCTTTCGCAACCTCGTTGCCCGCGAGAAGATCACGGTCCAATATCCCTACGAACGTATAGAGGTTTCGGCTCGCTATCGCGGCCTGTTCTACCTCCCGTACGACGAAGAGGCAGGGCGGCTGAAGTGTGTAGGGTGTACGCTCTGCGAGCAGGCGTGCCCTACGAACGTTATCTCGATGACGAAGCTCGGCGCGGGCAAGAACGCAGGCGTGAGCGAGTTCAATATGGACCTAGGTCGCTGCATGTTCTGCAACCTGTGCATAGAGGCTTGTCCGTTCGAGGCCATCTACATGGGGCCCGCCTACGAGCTCGCCTCCACGAAGCGCGACGCATCTCTCTTCCGCATAGCTGATCTGGCGCAAGGGGGACGACCTGCGGTGGAGGCGAATAACCGCAACATACAGGCGGCGCTTGATGCCGCGGCTGCTGCCGCTCCGCCTAAAGAGGGTCCCGCGTGATAAGCCCCTCGATCTTCGTTTTCGCGCCTCTAGCTTCTGCGGCGCTCTTCACAGCCCTGATGGTGGTTCGATCCAGAAATGTCATTCACGCAGGCTATTGGCTATTGCCCTGCCTGCTGGCTGTTGCCGGACTGTTTGGTTCACTCGAGGCCCATTTCTTCGTGGTGGTTCAGATCCTAATCTATGCCGGAGCAATCCTTATCCTCATTCTGTTTGCGCTGATGCTCACACGCGATGTGATGGACCCGAAGCAGCGGCAAACCACGAAGTTTGCCCCGCTCGCGGTGCCGCTCTGCATATTTGTCGGGTTGGGCGGCGCTCTGATGATGGCGCGCGCGCCATGGCCGGCGATCCAAGCTGCAGCTCCTGGACCCGCCGAGCAGACCAAAGCCCTCGGTCTTGGTCTCATTGGCGATTATGCGCTGCCCTTCGAGGTTGCTTCGCTCATCCTTCTCGCAGCGCTGATTGGGGCAATCTGCCTCGCGAAGGCGGAAAAGGAGCCTGCTGCGCCGGAGCCGGTGATCGATCTTCGCGGCGAGATCGAGCTTGAGGAGTCCGTTTCCGCTGGAGCCGCAGATGGTCACTAGACGCAACTCTAACATCTCCTATGGACGAACGCCATTCGTCGACCGCGCACTGAAGTACGCGGCTGGCTTGCAAAGTCCGCCTGCGCGGACTCGATGCTTGGATGCCCGCGAGCCTTTGTCGTTAGCCGGTGCAGGCCGGTTTTGCGAGCGATGGACCGGGATTCAACCCGCGACGGATTGTGAGCCACGCCTGTCTGCCCGCGCACTGAAGTACGCGGCTGGCTTGCAAAGTCCGCCTGCGCGGACTGCCCATGCAGATACCTTGGCGTACCCAATTGCACCGTCCCAGAATCCGTTCGCCCTGAGCGTGCACCCGCTCATCCTGAGCCTGCCACAGCCTCACCGTGGCTCGTCATTCCTGGATGTCGTTAGCAGGAACGAAGGACCGCATCGAGGCGCAGTCGAAGGGTGCATTCAGGTTTGGCTCTTTCTGATCCGTGCTTACTGCAGGGGCCGCTCTACGTTCGCACCACCTTCCGTTCCGGCTACGCACGAACCCGCCTGGGCGGCCGTTCGCGCCGGAGGCGCACAACAATTTCAGCCCAGGGCAACGCCCTGGGAGACGGACACGGCCGCACATCAATTGATAGTGCTTAGTGGCACGAGGGGATTCTCGCTGCCGACTGGTTCTGCCGCATGACCGCCAACCTCACCCACTACCTAGCTCTCAGCGCGGCCCTGTTTGGAATCGGTCTCTACGGAGTCCTGGCGAGACGAAACGCCATCGCAGTTCTGATGGGCATCGAGCTGATGCTCAACGCCGCGAACATCAATTTCCTGGCGTTCTGGCGGTTCCTTGCGCCGAACAGTGTCGAGCCGCAGGTCTACGTGCTGGTGGTGCTCACGGTCGCGGCGGCCGAGGCTGCCGTCGGATTGGCAGTGGTGCTCAACGTCTATCGGTCGTTTGGCACGGTCAATCTTGATGAGATAGCAAGGCTGAAGGGCTAGCCGAGATGCCATTCTGGATCATCCCCATCGCTCCGCTCATCGCGGCCATTTTTGCGGGCGTGGTCGCGCTTGGCCGGGGCAAGGGAGCGTGGGGATCGGCGGCGTCGCTAGTGGGGATTGGAGTTTCGTTTGCTGGCGTTCTCCTCAATCGCGTTGGTTCCGGCATTGAGGGCGCGCTTCATGCAGACCTCACCTGGCTGCAGCTTGGCGACCTCGAATTCAAGCTTGGCGTTCACATCGATTCCCTCACCTGGACGATGCTCGCAGTCGTCTGCCTTGTGAGCCTGTTGGTTCAGGTCTATAGCGTGGCGTACATGCGTGGTGAACCTGGATTCGCCCGCTACTACGCCTACCTCTCGCTCTTCACTGCCTCTATGCTGGGGCTGGTGGTGGCGAACAACCTCTTTCAGCTCTACGTCTGCTGGGAGCTGGTGGGCGCCTGCTCATATCTGCTCGTTGGCTTCTGGTGGCACAAGCCGGCGGCCGCCTCCGCTGCCAAAAAGGCGTTTGTGGTCACGCGGTTCGGCGACGTAGGGTTCATGCTGGGCATCCTTCTCGTAACGACAGCCGCTGGCTCATTCGACTTTGGTGCGGCCCACAGTGCGCTCAATCTCGGCACGAACACCTTCGTCTCCGCGGAGGTCTTCCGGTGGCTCGTGCCGCTGCTGCTCTTCTGCGGCGCAGTGGGAAAGTCGGCGCAGTTCCCGCTGCACATCTGGCTCCCGGATGCGATGGAGGGTCCCACTCCGGTCAGCGCGCTTATCCACGCGGCGACGATGGTTGCTGCGGGCGTCTACATGGTGGTTCGCCTATTCGCACTCTTTGTGGTCGACCCGGTTGTAGCAGATGTTGTTTTGGTCATCGGGACGGCCACCGCGCTGATCGCGGCAACGATTGCGCTGGTTCAGTTCGACATCAAGAAGGTGATGGCCTATTCCACTGTGAGCCAGCTCGGGTTGATGATGATGGGGCTCGGTGCAGTGGGTGGATGGATTATCCTGGACAGGAAGTCCGGTAACCCCGCCGAGTACGGCGGCCAAGTCGCGGCGATGTTTCACCTCATCACCCACGCCATGTTCAAGGCGCTGCTATTCCTGGCTGCCGGATCGGTCATTCATGCGATGCACCACGCCAAGGACCCGAACGACCTGCGCTCAATGGGCGGCTTGCTCAAGCGAATGCCGGTCACCGGCTGGTGCTGCCTTATTGGGGTGCTCTCTCTCGCTGGATTCCCGCTGCTCTCCGGCTTCTGGAGCAAGGACGCGCTGCTGGGAGAACTGATCGTCACGGGCGGGTTGCTCAGGCAGGTCTGCTTCGGCATTGGAATCCTAGTGGCTGCTCTGACGGCTTTCTACTCCATGCGAATGTGGCTGCTTGCGTTTGGCGGGGAGGCTCGGTCGGAGGATGCTGCCCACGCGAAGGAGTCGCCCTGGCAGATGACGCTTCCTTTGGTGGTCTTGGCCATTCCGTCCATCGCGCTCGGCGCTCTTCTGCACAGCGGACATCGGTTTTCGCACTGGATGACCGGCCTGCACATGGATTTTGCCTCGACGCCTCTCTGGATTGCCGGACTAGCAACTGCGGCTGGGCTTGTCGGCCTTGGACTGGCGTTGAGGACGTATCGCAAGCCATATGCAGCGGTTGATCCCGTTCTGGCGCTACCTGGAGCAGCGGTGTTCAATCGGCTTTGGGGCATCGAGAGCTTCTGGCAGACCGTTGGAGCGCGGGGCGGTGCGCTCGTAGGGCGAACGGCTGCCTGGTTTGATAGGCATGTCATCGACGCCTCGATGGACGGCATAGCGAGGAGCTGCGGCAGGCTCGGCGCGCAGGTGCGGAGGCAGGCGACGGGTCAGGTGCAGTCCGCCGCCTGGATAGCCGCTGCAGGTCTCGCTCTTCTGGCTCTTCTGCTGGCAATTGGGCGCACGACTACGGCGCCTGAACCGCCGGGTCCCTCATCGGTTCGGGTAGGCGGCATCAGAGCACAGGTGGACCGATGACGAGCGTCGCCGCGACCTTTCTCATACTCTGCCCGATGGCCGCAGCCGCACTCCTGCTGCTGGTCCCGGCCTCCAATGGGCGGTTGATTCGCGCCGTCGCGCTGCTCGGCGCAGCGCTCACGCTACCCGTTTCGATCTGGATGTGCGCCACCTACGATCGCTCTCTGGGCGGCTATCAGTTTGGCTTCAAGGCGCCTTGGATACCCGAGTTGGGCGTGTCGTTTCACGTGGCTGCGGACGGCATCAGCGTGGTGCTGGTTCTGCTCACCTCCATCATCATCACTGCTGGTGTGTTCGCATCGTGGGGGCTCCAGAACAGAACCAAGGAGTTTCTCGCGCTGCTGCTCTTCTTGGTCAGCGGTGTATTTGGTGTCTTCCTGGCGCGCGACCTCTTCTTCCTGTTCCTCTTCTACGAGATCGCGGTACTCCCGATGTATCTGCTCATTGGCGTTTGGGGTACTAGCAGCCAGGGCCGAACCAAAGAGTACTCGGCGATGAAGCTGACGCTGATGCTGATGGCGGGCTCGGCCCTCATTCTGGTGGCAATACTTGCGATCTACTTCCAGGGCGGGCAGACGTTCGACATGGACGATCTCGCGCGCAACGGCGTTCCTGCACAGGCGCAGAATCTCATCTTCCTAGCCATCTATGTCGGCTTCGGCATCCTCGCCGGCATCTGGCCGCTGCACACTTGGTCGCCCGACGGTCATGCATCCGCGCCGACCGCCGTCTCGATGCTCCATGCCGGCGTGCTGATGAAGCTCGGTGCCTACGGTGTCCTGCGACTTGGGCTGGAGATCGTCCCGAATGGTTTCGCGGAGTGGTCATACGTGATGGCGATTATTGCCACTATCAACATACTCTACGGCGCACTCTGCGCGATGGGCCAGACTGACTTGAAGTACATCGTCGCCTACTCGAGCGTCTCTCACATGGGAGTGGTGATGCTGGGGATCGCCTCCGGCAACTCAACCGGCATCAATGGCTCGGTCATGCAGATGGTGTCGCATGGGCTCATGACGGGCCTCTTCTTCGCAGTGGTTGGCCTGGTCTATGAGAGGTCGCACACGCGCGACGTGCTGAAGATGGGCGGATTTGCAAAGGCGATGCCCGGAGTGGCCGTATGCCTCACGGTGGGCGGGTTCGCCTCGTTTGGGCTGCCTGCCACGAGCGGGTTCATTGCGGAGTTTCTCTGCTTCTACGGCATGTGGCTGGCCCATCCTTGGCTTGCGCTGCTCTCCGTCTTCGGGATTGTGCTCACGGCGTTCTACGTACTGAGAGCGCTTCAGCGCATCTTCCTGGGTGAGTCTCGCGTCGAGAACTATCCAGACCTGAGGGATGCGCGCTCAACCGAGTGGGTGGCGATTACGAGCCTCGCGGCTCTGCTCATCGTTCTCGGATGCTGGCCAAAGCCCGTTGTGGACACGATTGGATCAGCTCTCCCGAAGCAGGTGTCCTCGAGATCGGTGGCTGCGTCAGCTTCTGGAATGTCGGCTCATGCCCTGGCCTCACTCTCTAGTCCCGATGAACCTGCAGAACGCATTCGGGTCCTTCGACAGCCCGTCGGTGCGGCTGACGGGCGCTCAGGACGAACGGGCTTGAGGGCGGACGCTCAAAACGAACGGGTTTTGGTCAAGTGATTAGTTATTCGAAACGGGATACGCAGCAATGATCACCGATTATCGCCCTCTGCTGCCGTACCTCATCTTGACGCTGCTCGCCATCGGGGTTGCTGTGGCAGACACCTTCATCAAGGAGCGCCGAACTCCCTGGCTGGGCTGGGTCACCACGGCAGGCGCACTGCTCGTGATTGCGGTGCAGTGGTTCGTCCCCGGCGTAATGCATGTTGAACTATGGAACGGCTTCGTCCGCCACGATGCTTTTGCTCTCGGCTTCGACCTAGTCTTCCTGGTCGCCCTGGCCCTGACGTCCCTGGCCGCCGCGTCGTCTGAACACCGAATGAAGTATGCCGGCGAGTTCTACGCGCTTCTGACGTTCAGCACAATCGGTCTCATGATCGTGGCCGCTGCCGGTAGCCTGCTTGCGGTTATCGTCGGCATCGAGCTCAGTGTCATCTCGCTCCTCGCGCTCAGCGGATTCGCCAAGCGCGAGCTGCGGTCCGCGGAGGCAGCGCTCAAGCTCTTTGTGCTGGGAGGAGCCGCCTCCGCAGCCACGTTCTACGGCGCCAGTATCATTTACGGAGTGCTCCGGACCACGATGTTCGGGCCGATGTCGGCCATCGTTTCGGGTCCGATGGATGTGGGCGAGATGGTCGCGCTGTGGGCAGGGCTTGCGCTTGTGCTGGGCGGTATTGGCTTCAAGATCTCCGCCGCGCCCTTCCACCTCTGGGCGCCGGACGTCTACGAGGGGGCGCCGTCACTGATGGTTGCGTTTCTCTCCACGGCATCCAAGGCGGGGGGATTCGCGGCTCTTCTGCGCATTCTTGGCGATGGTCTTGGTCCGCTCGCTGCCCACTG
This sequence comes from bacterium, assembly GCA_009885735.1. GTDB lineage: Bacteria > Armatimonadota > Chthonomonadetes > Chthonomonadales > CAJBBX01 > VFKD01. Next base: position 792 of record VFKD01000082.1, on the reverse strand, counting down.
GGCGCCGGTCGTAGGCATGCTGGCTGCTTTGTCGATGATAGTGGGGAACTTCGGCGCCATCGGTCAGACAAATCTCAAGAGGCTCATCGCGTACAGCGGCATTGCTCAGGCGGGCTACATTCTGGTGGCGGTTGCGGGGCTCATCCCCGGCGACCCTAGCCTCGCTGTTGGCTCCGTGATCATGTACCTGCTGCTCTATGCGTTCACGAACGTTGGCGCGCTGCTTCTGGCTCAGGCGGTGAAGGAGGCGACCGGATCAGACGAGGTGTCAGCCCTTCGCGGACTCCATAAGCGGTCACCGATGCTGGCTTTCGCCGCGCTGATGATTCTCTTCTCGCTGGGCGGAATTCCGCCTCTCGCAGGTTTCGTTGGCAAGCTCTATCTCTTCGCTGCAGGGTGGCAGGGCGCACAGTATGTACTGGTGGTGCTTGGCGCGATTGTGAGCGTTGTTGCTCTCTACTACTACCTCATGGTCGCACTGCAGGTGTACATTCGAGATCCGGCAGATGATCGCCGCCTGCCGGTCGGCCGTTCGCTCGCGGTGTCCCTCGCGATCTGTGTAATCGCCATGCTTGCAATTGGAATCTATCCGCGTCCGGCCGTTTTGCTCGGCAAGGACGCGAGAGCTGGAGGAGCCGCGCCGTCGCAGCGCGAGTCCGTGCAGGCAGCGCCGGGACGGCTGGCCGTGTGAGTCAAATGGTGTGTATAGCAATTCAACCGACCGTTGTCCACCTAGCTGATACCGCTATCAACTCGTCGTGAGCGGGTTATTTCGTAGTAGAAGCATAGCTT
>VFKD01000485.1 GCA_009885735.1 bacterium | reverse complement strand
TCGATCCTCAACCCGTACACCCAGGTCACCACGATGCAATACGTTTCGCTCGGGCAGGAGACCAAGCGAACTTTGGGAAACGGATCCATACTGACCTACGTATTCGACACTGTGGGACGAAACACCGTGATAGAAGCCAGGAAAAGCGACGGGACTTTGCATGCCATGTACACCGCCAGCTACGACTCGGTGGGCAACCGCGTGACGGTGGCGGAGAACGGCGGGATCATCGTGAGTTACGCCTATGACAATACATACCAGCTTACCAACGAACGGCGGAATGGGGCGAACGCCTATGACAGCACGTACACGTACGATGCTGGAGGCAATCGCTTGACCAAGGTCACGGCAAGCGGAACGACGACCTATACCGCAGATGCTGCGGACCGCTTGACCGTGGTGAAACCACCTTCCGGCTCGACCTCAACGATGACTTACGATAATAATGGGAACGTCACGCTGGAAAAGGTTGGAGCCGTTCTGGACACCTATACCTGGGACACTGAGAGTCGCCTGAAGGTGTGGAATACGGGCCAATTCTCTACGATTCAGACCTACTCATATGACCCGGACGGCCTGCGCGTGAAGCGGCAACTGCCCACCAGGACCGACACATTCCTGAATGACGAGACGAACGTGGTGCAGGTCACTGGGGCGAACCCAGTGGTCTACGAGCAGCTTCCGGGAAGCTGGGGTTCCCTCTTCTCGAACCGGCTCACGAGCGTGAGCAAGTTCTATATCCCGGACTTCCAGGGCCACACCCGGCTTCTCTTGAACACTTCCCAGGCCATCACGGACACTGCCATCTTTGATGCATGGGGAACTGAAGTGCTGCTTCCGACGACCAGCTTCAACGACCTGCGTCAGTGGGGCGCCTACGGCTACTTCCGGGATTCCCCCACGCGCAGCTACGCTTGGCACCGCCACGTCCGCAGAGATTGGGGCCGGTGGATAAGCGCGGATCCGATAGGGTTTGACGGTGGGATGAACCTGTATGGGTATGTGGGGAATAGGGCGGTGATGGGGGTGGATCCGAGTGGACTCGTGATTCGTGCCGATGCGGGAATACTCCCGTGCGATGACGATGAGGATGACTGCTTCAAGAAGTGTCACAAGCAATATCTGAAAGATCTCAAGAAGTGTACCGACGCACTTAAGAAATGCAAGAAACGGTACTGGTGGATCCCATATCTGTGTAATGCGCGGTGGGCGATATGTACCGGAAAAGCCGTGGCAGACCAGAAGAAATGCGTCATAGAGAATTGCCTTGACGGCGAAGACGTGGCCCTGAACGGAACTGATACGAGATGAGAACCATGGGAGTCTTTGCTCTATCAATTCTGGCATATTGGGTCTCGGCGATGGCCGTCGAGTTCGTGTGGCTCAATCGTTTCTCCGAGCCAGCAAACCTTGCTATACCGTATTTCGTCAGTGCTGCATGCTCAATGATTCCGTGGGGTGTCCATATGAGTGCCGGAGCGAGGACTAAGATACAGGTCATCCTCGCTATAGCGTCTGCGCTACTGGTTATTGCGGTTGTAATGCTTCCGGCTTTTCCCGAGTTTGCCCAAAGTCACCTGCTAACCCGTGGGCTCGTAGCCACGGTAGCAGGCGGTATTGTCGGATTTGTCGTTGCCTACGTAACCTCCTCAAAGTACCGTGCGTTTCAGGCTCATCATGGGCGGAAGTAAGCTGTTCCGAATGCAGGTGGTCTCCCTGGATTCGCCATGGGATTTACGTACACGTTCGACGCGAACGGAAACCGTTCCGGTCTGGTGGATGCAGGCGC
>VFKD01000375.1 GCA_009885735.1 bacterium | reverse complement strand
TCGCCTGCATGCGCGGTACCCTCCAAGGCGGCGAGACTGAAAATTGCGGAGGCATGAGCGCTTCGCGCACCGTGCAGCATCGAATCTGCTGCCTCTCGGCCCTTCTGGGCACGCCGAACATCCTGCAGTGCGCGTGCGTGCGCCTGCAGGGCGCGAGCTACGTCGCCTGCCGCAGAACGCACTTCGGCCTCCACAGTTTGCACGGCCTGCCGCGCACGGATATCGCTTCCGGCAACCTTCTGTTCCCGCTCAAGCGACCGTTTGGCATTCGCAACTCTCGACTTCGCTTGAGCGACCCGCGCCTGATCCAGCTTGTGTTCCAACTGAGCCACTTCCAGCTCCGCGCGGGAGATTAGCTCCGATTTGAAGAGCCGCTCCGCACGCTGAAGCGCTCCGGCATGCGTTTGCAGGTCCGTCTCGCTCTGCAGCAGCTCGGACTGAGCCGTCGCAACTTCCACCTCGGCAGCCTGAAGAGAAGGCTGGGACAACGAGCCCGTTGCGGCGAACTCCTTCTCTCGCGCCAAAGCCGCCTCTGCGCTCCGCAGCTTCGATCGCGCCTGCTCGATTTCGGTCTGCGCGAGGTCTCCTCCAGCGCGTGCCTGCTGAACCTCTGCGAGAGCGGTTTGCACGCCCGTGGCAGCCTGATTGATCGCCGCCTTAGCCTCGCGAACCTTAGCATGAGCCTGTGCAATCTCGTAGCTGTCTAGAACGGCGAGAGTCTGGCCTTGCCGGACCTCCTGGCCTAGGCTAACGAGGATGCGCACCACCTTGCCGGCAGCAGGGGGAGTTACCTTAGCGGCCTGGTTAGGGGCGACCTCGACGGTTCCAGGAACGCTCAAGCTCTCACCAAAGGGATTGACGCTAACGGGTTCCGCGCGTATGCCTGCCGTCTTTAGCGCTGCGGCGGACAGCTTGATAACGGTGTGTTCGCCACCTGGCTCCTCGCCTTCGTGCGCACCAGGCTCCTCTATCGCTGCGGCAGGCGCGGAAACGAGTGGACGCATGCGCGACATGACAGCCGCCGTGCCGAATATGCCGGCGAGCAGGCATGCCGCCATGAGCAGCAAGCTCGTCCGGATGTGTGGTTTCGTGTTCATTGTTTCCTCCGGGGATCCGGCAGAAGTGAAGAGGAAATAGACCCAGTTGCTCGCTCCAGTTCAGCAAGCGCCAGGGCATAATCCGCATGGGCATTGGCGTACTCTGTCTGAACAGCCCGATAGGTGCGTTGCGCTTCAAGGAGGGCGATGATGCTGGTCTTGCCCTCCTGAAAGCCTATGCGGCTTGCATCCAATAGGCGACGCGCTTGGTCCAGCACGCCTTGCTGATATGCGTTCAGCACAGCCTCCGCGGCTCGATACCGAGCGATGGCCTGGTCAACCTCGCGGCGCACTTCATTGCGGGCTGCGGTAATTCGGTCGGCCTGGGCCCGCGCGGACTCTTCGGACTGCCGTATGCGATTGCGGCGGCTGCCATGGTCGAAAAGCGGAAGATTGATGGCAATGCCAATCCCGTAGCCGTTTCCGGAGCTTGCCTCGGGTACGCCTCGAATGAGGCTGCCCACGCGAATCTGCGGTGCGAAGTCCGGCAGCCCTTCCGCCCGTGCCAGGCGGGCCTCCTGGCGAAATGCTTCTGCTTCTGATTCTTCGACCGTGATTTCGGCACGCGCAGCCAGCGCCTGCCTCAGCAGTTCGTCGCGATTGAGCGCTTTCGCGATGAATGACGGCAGAGACGGCACACCGAGAGGTGTACCCGGGTTGCGGCCCAGCAGAGTGTTGAGTGTGGCGGTGCTCGTGGCAACGTCACCCTCCGCCTGCGCTGCCTGCTGACGAGCGCGTGCGACTTCGATGCCAGTCTGGGTGAGTTCGATGCCGGGTCGAGCGCCGGCCTCGACTTGAAGCGTGGCTCGGCGGTCGAAGTCCTCAGCGAAAGCAAGCAGTTCCCGCGCGAGAGACATACGCTCTTGCGCCCTGGCTAGCCCGTAGTATGCCGCCTTGGTCTCGAACACCAGGCCGCGCAGCTCAACCACCGCTAGCGCGTGAACTTGCCTCAGTTTCGCATTGGCGATCCCCGTTCGGGCGGCGCGGGTCCCGTTCAGTTCCAACGGCTGCGAGATCAGTAGCTCTTCGCCCGTTCCGGAGAGGCTCGTTATCCCCGGCGTAAAGGTGACCTGTGGATTGGCTAGCGCCTTCGCTGAACCCACGCCAAACTTGGCTGCTGCGACATCGCGAGCGGCTGCAGAGAGACGCGGGTTGTTCTTGACCGCTTGGCTGACCGCTTCCTCAATAGTCAGCGGTGGCGACGATGATTGGGCCTGTGCAAGCACCGGCGCAAACAGAAACAGACCAGTGAGTGAGAAACGCAATGATGCCTCCTGACATTCCCTAGAATCCGGGAGTCAGCAGGCAACACACTTCCTTCAAGGTTGGAGGACAAGATGCGCGCCGACAT
>VFKD01000172.1 GCA_009885735.1 bacterium | reverse complement strand
TCCAGCTCCCTGCGAACGTGCTCAATCTGCTCGCGCAGCGCCTGAAGGCTGCGGATCCCCTCTTTCTCGGTCTCCCATTGCGTGCGCATCGTCGAGCCGCGCTCGCGCAGGTCGGCCAGCTCTTTCCGAAGCGCTTCGAGCCGGTCCTTGCTGGCCTGATCTCGTTCCTTCTGCAGCGCCTGCTCCTCGATCTCGAGCTGCATGGTTCGCCGAGTGATCTCGTCGAGCTCGGCCGGCATGCTGTCGATTTCGGAGCGGATCATCGCACAAGCCTCGTCCACGAGGTCGATAGCTTTGTCCGGCAGGAAGCGGTCCGAGATGTATCGGTTCGACAAGACGGCTGCTGCCACTAGCGCGTTATCTTGAATGCGCACACTGTGATGCAGCTCGAAGCGCTCGCGCAAGCCGCGCAGTATCGAGACGGTGTCCTCCACCGTTGGCGGTTCGACCATCACGGGCTGGAAGCGACGCTCGAGTGCCGCATCCTTCTCGATATACTTGCGATATTCATCGAGCGTGGTCGCGCCAATGCAGTGCAGCTCGCCGCGCGCCAGCATCGGCTTTAGCATGTTGCCGGCATCCATCGAGCCTTCCGCTTTACCCGCGCCCACGATTGTGTGTAGCTCGTCCACGAAGAGCAGGATGCCGCCGTCGCTCTGCTTCACCTCGTTCAGAACGGCCTTCAGGCGCTCTTCGAACTCTCCTCGATATTTAGCTCCCGCTATGAGCGCTCCGAGGTCGAGAGCGAATACAGACTTGTCCTTCAGTCCCTCCGGCACGTCTCCGCGCACGATTCGCTGTGCAAGGCCCTCCACAATGGCGGTCTTGCCCACACCGGGCTCGCCTATAAGAACGGGGTTATTCTTCGTCTTGCGAAGCAGAATGCGCAGGGTGCGCCGAATCTCGGCGTCCCGCCCGATGACCGGGTCGAGCTTGCCGCGCCGAGCCTCGTCCACGAGGTCGCGCCCATATCGCTGGAGCGCCTCGTAGGTGCCCTCGGGCGATGCCGAGGTGACGCGCTGATTGCCGCGAACGTCCGTGAGCACCTTTAGGAGAGCATCTCGATTGACGCCGGCTTTGGAGAGGATGACGACCGATTCCGACCGAGCCGCAACATCAAGCGCGGCCAGGACGAGATGTTCCACGCTTACGTACTCGTCCTTGAGCCGCTTCGCCTCGTCCTCCGCCTTCGCCAGCACCTTGCCGAGGCTCTGCGACACATAGACCTTTCCGGGCTCGGCGCCCGGTCCGCTAACGCTTGGGCGGCGGGCTAGGGCCTTGGTGACGTCCGCAGCGATTCCTTCAGCCGTCAGGTCCATGCGAGCCAGCAGGCGCGGCAAGAGTCCGTCGGATTGATGCAAAAGGGCTAGAATGAGGTGGTCGGTGTCGACCTCGTTGTGACCCGCGGATGCGGCAAGGGATTGGGCGTCGGCAAACGCCTCCTGAGATTTCTGCGTCAGTCGATTGATGTCCATAGCGCTCCTCAATACAGTCTGAATCTAATACGACTGGGTAACGGAGGTTGTCCCGTCAAAGGGCTTCAAACCACAGATTAACTGTCTCATGCTCACTTGACCTTAGTGTAGTACACTAAAGACCGTCTAGTCAATATACGGCGGGAATCCCGTCGGGGTTCCGCCAACTCCCATGTAATCTCGGGATTGGGCAACCGTCTCATTGGCGGCAAGGAAGAAGCACGATGGGTCCCCTCGCAGACTACAAGCACGATCATCCCCCTATCATCAACCTTGCGGAGGCGCACGTTGTAGGATTGACGGCTGGTCAACGCCTAGCCGATCGCTTGGCGGCGCTGGTGGGAAGCTGGCCGTTTATTGCAGTCCAGAGCACGCTGCTGGTCTGCTGGATCGTGCTGAATGTCGTGTTGATGCTCCGTCCTGGCGCCATGAAGGCCTTCGACCCCTTTCCGTTCATCCTTCTCAATCTCGTGCTGAGCTTTCAGGCGGCCTACACAGGGCCAGTAGTTATGATGAGCCAAAACAGGCAGGCTCAGAAGGACCGGATGACCGCGCAGTCAGACTATCAGATTAACGTGAAGGCAGAAGAGGAGATTGCCGTCATCATGCGCCAACTTGCCTTTCAGAGCCACCAGCTTGCCGCAATATCGGATCGGCTGGATGCGTTGCAGCAGTCGGTTGGCAGCACAGGCACGGCGACGTCGGAGCAGGGCTCCGATGGCTCGACTTTGGCCTTTATCTAGATTTGTTTACAGAGTCCTGAAGTCCTGTCTCCTCCGAGGCAGGACTTTTCTTTACGCCTGGTGTATCTAGTTATATCACTAGATA
>VFKD01000101.1 GCA_009885735.1 bacterium | reverse complement strand
TATCTAGTGATATAACTAGATACACCAGGCGTAAAGAAAAGTCCTGCCTCGGAGGAGACAGGACTTCAGGACTCTGTAAACAAATCTAGATAAAGGCCAAAGTCGAGCCCCCCGCAAGCGGGGGGTGTAGGGGCGTGGCGGCCACTTGGGGGTCCCCGGGTGTCGTGAGCGGAACAACCGGCACCTCCTGCTCCCCCGGTAGTCCAAGCGACTGCCGAGAGGTTACGAGCAGTTGTAGGCCGGGGACTCGCTCCCTCAGCGCCTGCAGAATCTCGGCCCCGCCCTCCACAAGCTGCTCGAAATTGTCCAGCAGGAGCAGGGACGGCTGCTTCGAGAGAGCCGCTGCAGCCTGCGCCATCGGTTCCTCGGCAGAGCCGCGCGGAACGCCGACAGCATCCAGGATTGCGCCCATGAGCAGGGTGGGGTCGGAAATGTCCGCCAGCGGCACAAACCAGATGCTCCCCTGAAATCCCGAAGCAAACCGATCCGCAGCCTCAATTGCCAGCCGCGTCTTTCCAGTTCCGCCCGAACCTGTGAGGGTGATCAAGCGGGAGTCTCCCGAGTGGAGCAAGCCCGAGATGCGCTCGATCTCCTCTGTCCGGCCAAAGAAGCGCGTGAACTGCATGGGCAGTCGCGCCGCGTGGGCCGGAGTGGCATTCGGGGGAGGAAAGTCTCGGTTCTCGCTTCTGGGAGTGTCCACTTGAAAGAGCCGCTCGGGCGCCGCTGCATCACGGAGCCTCCAAATGCCGAGGTCCTTGAGCCTCATTCCCGGCTCCAAGTTCCGCCGAAGCAAAACCGCCGTCGATTCGGAGGCCAGCATCTGCCCGCCGTTAGTTGCATCCAGCAGAGCGGCAGCCTTGCTCAGAACTGAGCTTTGGTACTCGCCGTCGTCCAGCTCCACGTCGTCTGTGGTAAGCGCTATTCGTACACTCAAGTCGACAGGGAGCAGCTGAGAGGCAAGAGCGCGCTGGAACGCGATTCCGCATGTGAGCGCATCAGTTGCGCTTGCGAAGGCCGCAACGAACGAGCCTCCGGCCTCCTTCACCTCGATCCCGCCATTTCGCCTGAACTCCGAGCGTATCAGCGCTTGATAGACAGCGAGCGCGGAGCGGAATGCATCGGGGCTGCCCGCAATGAGCGAGAATACGTCCTCAATGTCGGAGAGGAGAAACGTGACCGTGCCGGCGGGCCACTCGGCGTGCGGAGAAGCGAGAGGTACAGGACGAGGCGCAGGTGACGCGGGCGGGACTGCGGGCGCGCTGGACATCTGTTCTTCAATTCGTCGAGCGAGCTGTTGCGCGGAGGATGAAGGTGCCGTGCCCAACTGCTCGGCCAGAACGCGCTCCAGGTCGTGATACAGCGCAAGGGCGGATTCATGTTGACCGGCCGCAGCCATCAGCCGCATTACGTCCTTGGTGGCCAACTCGTCGAGCGGATCGAGAGAGAGTGCGCGACCCGCATAGTCAAGAGCGCTCTCATACCGCCCCTCCTTCTCCAGCAGCTCGACCAGTTGACTAACTGTCTGGCCGTACCTCACCTTAAGGCGCTCCTGCTCGGGAGGGATCCATTCGTAGTATGATTGGGGCAGCAGAGGTCCTCCGTAGAGATCCGCGCACTCTGCAAGCTGGGTGACGTAGTTCGGCGCGAGGCGGGCCAGGGCTGCGCGGCGCAGCGCCTGGTCAAACCGGTCAACGTCGGTGGTTACGGCCTCCGGATTCAGCTCGACGGAGAAGCGATCGGCGATGATTACGCTGCCCGTTGGCTCGCCTGGGGGCTCGAGTTGGTTCCTGAGCGACGAGAGGGCGTTGCAGAGGTTGTGCCGCCCCGCCGCGTAATCACTCTCCGGCCAGAACAGGTCGATGAGCATCTCGCGCGTGTGGCTGTGCTGACGATGGTATGCGAGGTAGGCTAGGAGAGCGCCGGTTTGCTGGGAGCGAAAGCGCGTGATGACGCGCTCGCCCTGGCGCGCGCGCAGTGCTCCGAACAGTTGAATACTCCACGGTTCTGTCATAGCGAGAGCCTCTCCGATCATGCGGAAAGCTTGCGGAACAGGCAAGCTGATGCCCCGCGTCACACGCAACGACTAGACCGGTCCCGGAATGTACTCTACCCTGCGGCTATCCCGAAAGTATCCCCAGGGCTTGAACGCATGGCAGCGCACGGCGCCAATTACGTGCCGGATGGCTATCTTAGCGCAAGCGATGGTTCGATGCGGTCCTTCGGTCCTTCGAGTGCGGCACGAAACGGTCCTTCGTTCCCGCTAACACCATGCGGGAATGACGGGGCTCGATACGGCTGAGCCGGGCGCAGCATGAGCGGGGATGTGTGGCTAATCCGCGCTTGTTTATCTGTCATGCTGAGTGGAGCCTCCGCCGTTTGGAAGCGCAATCGAAGCATCCGGGACTATCAGAATTGGTCCGGTCGGACCCTTCGACGCCGCCGCGGAAGGGCTGCGGCTTCGGTCAGGGTAACAATATTTGGAGTTGCGGTTTGCCTCTGCTCTACATTTAGTCCGGCACCTTAACGCTCACCACCCGACCTGCGCCCTCGTCGACTATCAGTAGATTGCCTTCTAGGTCGAACGCCAAGCCGCGAGGAAGGTAGAGCGGATCGCTCTGGGTGCCGCGATAGGTCCACACGGGTTTGCCGTCCTCGTCCAGCATAAACACTCCCGCATGCCTCTGCCCGCTCACGAAGACTCGTCCCCTCTTGTCCAGCGCCACGTAGACCGGCTCCTTAACTCCCAGCAGCTTCCTTGCGAGGCGATACGAGCCGTCGGGATGCTCCGAATATACCACGATAGCGTTCGTCCCAAAGTCGGCCACGTAGAGCCTGCCCTGGGAATCGAACGCGGGCTTCATCGGCAGGCGCAGGTCGCCCACGCCGATGTGCTGCACGAACTTGCCTTGTGGCGTGAACTGCTGAATGCGGTCGTTCTGCGTGTCCGCAACGAAGATGTCGCCCTTTGCATTCGCCGCGATACCCATCGGCTTGTGAAACTGTCCGGGCGCAAGCCCCTGCGTCGCTAACACCGAGTGTGTCACGACCAGGTCCGTACCCTGCATCTTGAAGCCCTCGTGTGGGTTGTAGCCGTCGCCCCATTTCGCGGAGAGCAGCCTGCCGGAAGGGTCGAACGCGATGTCGTAGGAGCCCTCGAAATGGTCATGTACCGAACCGACGAGCCCAACCGTTGCGCCGTCTGCTTTCTGCAGAACGGCTTGACCGAAGTGAGTGTCGCGGATGAAGTGCCGTCCGTCCGGCGCAACGGCAATTCCCCAAGGCTTGCCAAACTGCATTGCCCGAACCGGAGGCGAGAGTGCGCCCTCAACGCCGTTCGGCAGGATGGCCGAGACACGGAATCGGTGCAGGCCCGCGCCAACTAGAGAGGCTGTGAGGGTGGTGCTCGAAATGGGCTTGTTCATTGGCTTCGCCGCAGTCTGGTCGGGCGCAATGCGGTAGACCTGGTACCTAGGTGCTCCCTTCACGGCCTGCCAGGTTAGCTGTACGTTGTCCCTTGAGAGGACAGCAGAGAGCCCGGACGGAGCGGGCAAACCACCTGCGGGCGGGATAAGTGTCCTGAGCGTAAGGACAGTTCGCTCGGTGTTGCCGCGCCAATAGGCAAGGATGAAGTCCGTGATGTCGAGCCACGCATGCTCCTCGTGGCCGCGTGCGCGCAGCGTAACCAGCAGTACGTCTCCTTGACCCACCACATTGATTTTGCCAAACGGATTGTCGCGCTGCGTGTAGCCCAGGTCGGTCGTGACGTGCCCTGCGGGCCGATTCGGGAGCACGACCACGCCTGCGGGACTTGCTTTACCAACGAAGAACGGACTGCCTCGATAACCACTTTCGACGTCCTGACGCAGGGATACCTCGGCGCCTGGAACCGGTTTGCCCGAACGGTCGAGAACGAGTAGGCTCGACTGCTTCGGAGTGTTGAAATAGTAGTCGCCATAGTAGCCGCGCCTGCGGCCCATTTGGGTCATCAGAGCTCCCATACATACCTTCGAAAAGAGGGTAGGACCATGCCCGTGCATCATGGTTCCGCGCTGGTTTGCGAGCCGCCCCATCAGCAAGGGGTCTCCGGCATGATCCGGCGCGAGGTTCAGATACGCCGGTCTGTCCAGCGCATAGAGGTCCGTAAGCCCAAGCTGATGTCCCCACTCGTGAATGAGCCCCCAGTCCGGCTTTGATGCCCACTCCGAGCAGTCCTCTCGCCTGCCGAACGGCCACGCGCCGTCGTAGCCGGCTGCGAGTGCGTTGACGCCTTTGCCCAGGACCTTCTCTTCCCAGTTGTCCGTGTTGTCGACCACTACAACGCGGTCGCACCTCACGCGGGGACGCCATCCAAGCCTCTTCGATTCGGGCCACTTGTTTCGCGGCAGATCATCCCATGGTGTTGGGCTGCGGTCGAAGAGCTCGTTCATTCGGTCGATGTGCCATTGGGCCCAGTCTTCGAACGAACGCGTCCCGAGCATGTTGGGGTTTTGGTTGAAGGATGCGTAGGTGACTTTGTCTACCGCCCAGATGAGGCTCCAAGCGTCGGTGGCGTCCGAGCGCCGGTTGTTGTGCAGGTTCCGGTCAGGAACGACAGAGAGTGGATCGGCCCGGAACTCCACGGTGTGCCTTCCCGGCAGCCATTTCCAGCGAAGGGTGAAGGTCTGTTCTTCACCCGGCTTCTGCGCCGATGCCGACTTGCCTTCGGTGGCAGGCTTGCCGTCAATGCGCCACTCCCACACATAGGGTAAAGCGGCGGCATCTCCTCGGTTCCCAACGTGAGCGGTGAAGGTGACCGTCTCTCCGGCGGCGGGCCACCGCTTCACCGCCGCCGCGTCCTTGGTCGAGAGCGGCTTGCGCGTACGGTTGTCCACGAGGATGGGTACTCCCTGTCGGCCCTTGAGGTCGTACTCCACAGCGTAGCCGGTGTACCGCGGCTTGCGCTCAATGTAGAGCACATCGAGGTCCGGCATGGGTGTGCGCTGCTGCTCGGCGGCCGCCACTGAGCAGAGTGCAAGCAGACCCAGGGCGAGCCTAGGACCAGTCGCCAACACACAGCACCTCCTCTTCGAGCTCAATTCCGAACTTCTCCAGAACTCGGCGCTTCACCTCCAGCGTGACCTGCCGGACCTCCTGTGCGGTGGCATTGCCGCGGTTCACTACGATGTTTGCATGCCTGTGCGAAACCTGGGCACCGCCGATGGTGAGGCCCTTGCAGCCGCACGCGGCGCTGAGGTAGCCCGCAGGGACCACGCCTGCTGCCCGCATGCCCTCAGGCAGCTCCGGCAGGCGCTCGGCAAGCTCGCGGCTCACGACGTTCTTGAAGAAGCTGCCGGCAGACGGATACCACGGCTGCTTGAAGATACGCTGGCGCTGGTTCTCGCGAGCGAGGGCCAGAATCTCGCGCCGAGGCTTGGGAACAAGCTGCAGCTCTGCTCCGAGCAGTGTTGCGGTCGGCTTGAGAGGGTTCCGCAGGCGGCTGTCGCGGTAGCTGAACTCCATCCAGTCGGGGCCAACCCGGATTCGCTCGCCCTCCGTGGTCACGTCGAGCGAGACAATCCTATCGCAGATATTCTCGCGGTAGGCGCCCGCGTTCGAGACCAGCGCGCCACCCACCGAGCCGGGAATACCCACCGCGAACTCGAGCCCGCCGAGCCCTGCGGAGAGCGACTTCAGGAACAGCTCCATGAACGAGTGGCCGGTGTCCACGTTTGTGACGGGTCCTACCGAGCAGTCGGAAGCGAGGTTCTGCACCACCAGCCCGCGAATCCCACGGTCGCTCACAAGCAGGTTGCTGCCCCCGCCCAGCAGGAAGTACGGCAATCCAAGCCGCTGCGCCGCAAGAGTGATCTCGGCCAGGTCGTCTCGCGTTCGCGCCGCGAAGAATAGGTCTGCTGGTCCGCCCACCCGCAGCGTGGTGTATTGCGCGAGGGGCTCGTCGGGCCGCAATAGCGCGTGCAGGTGCGCGGGAAGCTGCGGGGCGAGGTCGGCGAGTGTGGGTAGGGAGGCGGTGGGCATGGTGGATAGAGTGTACACCTTGAGGGAAGGGTGAGGCAACGATGACCGGCTTACCGGATTGCAATGTTCGTCACGCCGAATCTACATGCAAGGCACCGATCAGGCCACCTCACGCCTCAGGTATTGAGCCACATGTCCGTATTCCTTACCCGCGACTCCGGAAACCTGGACATGCTCAATGTCCTCATCGTTGCCAAGCTTACTTGTCCAGTTTCCAGATGAAAGCTGTCGAGCGGCGTGTGTCGGATATCCAATGGAGTCAACAAAGAGCGCCACTTTCTCGAATCCGGCTTCGATTGATCCGTCCGAGCAAGGCTCATAACCAATCGACCTGAATGCCCTTACAAACGAGCTGAGTTCCCGCGAGCGAGGGGCCGACCTAGGCCACCGGTATTGAAAGTGACGGTCTGGCCACCAACTTGATTGGTCGTCGCCAGCTGCCCAGGCAATGCAGATGTAGGCAGGATTGGCGGGACTTGTGACCGTGTATCCGCTCGCAGCGAGCGCGGGAAACAGCGCCTCAATGTCGATCATGACGTAAGGCCGTGCTTACGACCCCACTCCAGCCAGTCGGCCGCCATGGATGACAGCACTCCGCGAGATTCCGGCTTGACCGGCCGTGCGCCGGTTATCGCTGCAAGAGCCCAGAACCAATGGTTTGGTCTCTGTTCCAGTTCATTCAACAAGAGTGGCACGACCGCCATACCCATGCCAATAATCTCCTGATAGGATGGGTGCATGGCAATTTGTTCAATCGATGAGAGATGTCGCGTCTCATGCTGCCAAGTATCAGAGAGGCAGGCGAAACGAGATAGCGTGTCGGGCTGGGAAGAAGGAGCATCGCGTTCAGCAGCGGCGAAGCCGTCACGGATCGGCCTACGAACTTCGTCGAGGGCAGCCCCGCAGTCAACTGATCGCAAAATGAGGGACGAGACGTACTGTTCGAGAGGAACTCCCTGGCGAGAAGCCAGCTTTTGGAGCTCCTTCTCGATAGCAGGCGAGAGGTCGACAGTGATAGCCATTCGATCATCGCCCTAACGGTTGATACAATAGCCTGAGTCTACCACTTCAGACGGATGGCCGCCGTGTGCAGGTCCATGGCAGTTCTGGCTGCGAATCCAGAGCTGCAAGTGGGGCATAATGTACAAAGTGCCGCTTCGTCGCAACCTGACGGGAGTTATACCATGACCACGTCACAGCAAGTGCGCCGGACCATGATCGACATGGCTCTGCGGCGGCAGCCTCCGGATCGACAGGCGCAGCAACCAAGCTGACGAGGTCGCCGAAGCTGCGCTCCTCCCACTGAGTTACTCGACCGACATCCATATCACGGAACTGCCTATTCGTCCCGACCGAGCGATGCGCCCATCGCTTCGGTGAGGAACCTCACGAGGCGATCTTCGTTCCCTCGGAGGCTGGAGTATTGCTTCTCGCAAACATCGCTTAGGCGAGCCAGTGCCTTGCGGTTGATCTCTTGCTGATCCGCGAAAACTGCGACAGAGTGAAATGGCATCTGCCATTTCTCAAAAGTGAGAAGACTGATGGTTGCGTCTCTTACCTTGTCGTCGTTCTGCAATGCGTAGATCATGTGCGGAGTGGGCATTCCGTTTAGCCGGCAATCCACCGGATACTTTGCGTCCGGGTCGAGCTCTGGATGGTGCCAGTTGAAGGTCACTCGGTTTGTCGGCAGGTGCTCGCTTATAAACGAGCGAAAATCCTCGATGAAGGTAGACTTGATGCGTTCTCGCGATAGGAAGGTGATGTCGGATATCTTGAGAACCGCTTGGACAAACGAGTAGAGAGCATCTCCGAATCGGCCGTCCGGGATGTCGACAACGAGCTCCCCGGCAACATCGCGCACGGCGAACGCATCGAGCGCACTGGAAATGATCTTCTGTCTGTTGCCCTTCTGGAGATCGTTCAGCTCGAGCCGGTAGGACAGACGCAAGAACGTGTCCCCCTCGTCGGTGAGTTGCCAGCCGCCGTCCGATCGTCTTAGGACAATCGCCAGGTGGTCCCCATCGTCGAAAAGGAATGGGTTCCGTACGCGGTATCGTTCCAGACCTTCGGCGACGACATCGATCTGCTCACAGACCTTGGATCGGAAGTCCTCGCGAATCGTCTCAACCGTCATAGTACATCTCCTTCGAACAGTCCTCCGAGCGGCTGCGTGACCTCGTGAAATCCACAGTCTGAGATCAGGCGGTCGAGCGCGCTGCTTACGTTTCCGTATGCGTCTGACCTCTCGGCGTACCCTTCCTCGCTGAGTCCTCGTTCCTGATAGCGCTCCGTCGCATAGTGTACGTGAAAACCAGTAACGAGACTTCCTTCGATCCTGTTTGTGTGCTCTCCGTGAAGGCCGTTATACCTGCGCAGCAGGAACACCACGTTGCTGCCAGCCGGGAATACTCCGAGTATCACCGAGAAATTCATCGGATTGATACTCGATTGCCGGACCATAATCCGGAAATGGGATCCATTTCCACCTATGATTGCTAGATCGGCTCGGCGTTGGGCTCCTGCGCCGGTAGGGATGAGAGTGCGTCGCCAATCGTGGGGAAGAAGCTTTGACTCCAGAATCAGGTTCGTGATCTCCGTATCCGTATACAATATCGGCACTAGACAAGTCCCAGTGTGGCAAGTATCTCGTTCAGCTTGGAATCAGCGATTTTCGCTTCCTCTTCCGCTGCCCGCAAGAGAACCACCGCCTCCTCCAGCGGTAGGACGTCCTCCGAAGCGCCGTCTGAAACATATCTGCTTGGCGAGAGATTGTAATCGTTCTTGGCGATCTCTGCGGTCGTGACGTGCGTCGAAAAGCCTTCCTGGTCGTTGGACGTCAGGCCCGCGGCGGTGATTCGGTCAAGGTTCGCGTCCGTTAGTTCGTTCTTAGGACGCCCCTTCCCAAACTCTCCGCTGGCGTTGATTATCAGGGTCTCTCCACGGCGCGGCTTTGCTTTGTTCAGCACAAGGATTTCGCTTGGTCCGTTCATGTTTGTGAAGATATTGGCTGGCCGTAGGATCACCGTTTCGACCAAATCTGCCTCCACCACCTTTTGGCGTGAGTCACGCTCGCGGTCCGAGCCTGGACTGCCGCTGCCGGGTGAGACTGCGCCGGTGTCAAGGATCACCACCGCCTTGCCGTTGGGTTTCAGCGAGGCGAGCATGTGCTGTATCCGTCCCCAGTCTGCGGTCGAGTTTGGCGGAAACCCATAAGGGAATCGGCCGTACGTGTCGTTCTCATAGGTGGACTGCCTGAAGATGTCCTGGTTCCACATCCGATTGGCGGTCACGCGGTCGAACCGCTTCATGCTGCCGTCTCCCTGGAGGAACCTGGGACGGTTCATCGTGTCACCAACCTCGATCCGCGCCTCTACCTGGTGGATGAATGCGTTCATCTTCGCCATTGAGTAGGTGGAAGGCAGGACCTCCTGCCCGTAGAGGCGCACAGGCGGAACGCTCGAAGGCAACTCCAGACGTCCGTTCCGCTCGACACCACGAGTCTCAAGAAGGCGCATGGCGCACTTGATTAGGAGGCTGAACCAGCCGCAACACGGGTCATAAATCTCCATGCCCGGCTGTGGTTCCAGCAGTCGGGCCATGAGCCGCGCTACCTGGCGCGGCGTATAGAACTCTCCCGGGCTCTGCCCGCTGCCTTCAGCAAACTTGGCGAGCAGGTATTCGTAAGCGTCTCCGATGAGATCGGGCTGAACATCCCGAAGACCCAGGCGGTGCTTGTTTAGGACCTGCATCACCTCGGCAGGATGGTCGTCAGTTACGATTCGTTCACCGGCGTGGGTAGCGTTCCAATCAGTATTCCCGAATGTCCCGGCAAGCATGGGGTTCTGTCGCTCCAGGTCGCGGAACGCCGTCGTGAGCCTCTGGCCAAGCCCTGCTCGTACCTTGATAAGCTCCTGCCAGCGGGCGTCCTTTGGGATGAAGAACCGGACAAGCGAGTGGTCGCTCTCAGCCACCTCCAATGCCGTGGCATGAGGTACGGCCAGTTCCGTACTCAGTCGCTCCACCTCGTATTCGAACACATGCGATACGCGCTTCAGGAACATTAGCGGGAGGATGAAGTCCTTGTACTTGGGTGCGTCGACCGGCCCTCGCATCTTGCAAGCCGCCTCCCAGAGCCAGGAAGCGATGGTGCTTCGGTCGAGAGTGTTGCCTCCGGGAATGTATGGGGCTGCTTCTCGAACCTTATCCGGTAGAGGTGCCATATTCTCACTTTGCAAGTTTGCGGCAGTGGTTCCATCAACGTGCGAGTAGACTATACCGTGTTGAGTTCGGCTTGCATGTCCATTCATCCTGCCAAACGAATCGGAGTCCTTCCATGACCCCTTCACAACAAGTGCGTCGAACCATGATCGACATGGCGCTGCGGCGGCAGCGGCCTGGGTCCGGCAGTACCGTCGAGTTTCTGCGCAGGAGGACTACTCGCATGCAGTTTCCGCACCTCGGGCCGGCGCTGGGAGATGTTAAGTGGGCTGTGGTGGGCGCTGCTGCTACCCGGATGTACATGCCCGAGCGAGTGACGGATGATCTGGACGTCCTAGTACGCGCTCAGGACGGCGCAGTGGTACACGAGCGGCTGTCCGCCGAAGGCCTGATGTATCTCGGTCCATTGAGCATTGGAGGGGAAGCCTGGCGTTATCCATCCGGGATGTCCATAGATGTTCTACACGGACACGAGCAGTGGACCGGGTCCGCCCTAGACGAGGCAGCCACGAACCTCGACATGCACAAAATGCCAATTCTACCACTGCCCTATCTTGCGTTGATGAAATTTCAGTCTAGCAGGGCGCACGACATTGGGGATGTAACGCGGATGCTGGGGCTCGCCTCGGATGAGCAGCTTGTTGAGGTGCGCGCAGCATTTGACAAGTGGCTGCCGGGAGAGATGGCAGACCTGGAGAGTCTGATAACCCTAGGGCGAATGGAACTGGAGGGGTAGGTCTACTCCTCGCGTTTGCTCACATGCCGTCGTCCCCAAGCCCCCTCGCAGCCCCTCGGGTATACTCTGGCGGCATGGCTGCATTAAGCGCTGTAAGGTTGTTGAACAGCGGAAGGACGCAGCAAGCAGCGTCCCTACGGGGAACGATACGGTCCTTCGACCCTTCGGCAAGCTCAGGGCGGGCACACTGCTCAATACGGTCCTTCGACTCTGCCACGGAACGACTGTGGCAGGCTCAGGATGAGCGGGCGAGTCGTCAGGATGAGCGGGCAGGTGCTCGGCGCGGCCCTTCACCCTGTGTGAGCGCGCGTGTTCGGCCAACATTAACATTAGGCGTAACTCGGGAGCAGATGGGACCCTACGCATTCGACTTCGAGGAGATTGAGCGCCTGGTGAGGCTGGCCGCGGACCGCGGTCTGGCCGAGCTCGTGGTGGAAGAGGGCGGTACCAAGCTCACCGTACGAGGCCACCGGGTGTACTCTGTGCCCCAGGCTCCTGCCGCACCGGTCTCGGTGTATGCGCCTCCGCCTGCGATTGCGCCCAATTCGACTCTGGTCGCCGCGCCGGCAGTTGTCCCGGTGCCGGAAGAGGGCCGAGTGGCTATCGAAGCGCCGATGATAGGTGTCTTCTATCGGTCCACAGGGCCGGACCAGCCGTCATTTGTGGAGGCTGGCGACCACGTAAGCGTGGGGCAGACGATTGGCTTGATAGAGGCGATGAAGGTGTTTAGCGAGATTCCGTCGGAAGTGGCGGGGACGGTGGTGGACATACCGGTGAAGAACGGACAGTTGGTTCGCCCCGGCGACGCTATCCTCTATCTGCTGCCGGACTAGGAAGTCTAGAGCGTGTCACTGCGGCCCAAGGGACAGAGCGGTAAAGAAGTGAAAGACGCAATCCACATTGGAATATTGGGCCTTGGAGTGGTGGGCTCGGGCACCGTTGCGCTGCTCGAGCAGAACCGCGAAAGCATAGAGCGCAAGCTCGGTGTGCGCGTTAACCTCCGGCGCATCGCCGTTCGAGACCTGCCGAAGCGCCGTGCAGTGAACGTGAACCCCGCGCTCATCACCACGAACCCCTACGACGT
>VFKD01000308.1 GCA_009885735.1 bacterium | reverse complement strand
CGCTAAAGGTCGAGCCCGTCACCGGCGCCACGCCGAAGCCGCCGACGGGTTCCACACCGCGCTAATCCCGGATCGAGAATCGCCTGAGTGCATATCGGCCCTCGTGACGATCTTTGTCACGAGGGCCGAATTCTGGTTGCTTCCAAAACGGCAGGAACACGCCTCGATTGCGAGGCGTCTGAGAATCGCACGAGAGCAATTCGTGTCTCACGTCTCATGCACATTCACGGCATAACCACCTGGAACCGTGCCTCCTTCTAAGAAAGTTCATAGATTTTCACGCAGATTCGGAATCTGGCATGAATCTTGCACCTACCTAGATTGAGGCTGAGGCATGCCTTGATGGGCTGGTGTGTAGGGTGATGTGTTGTGGTCGCGAATATGAAACTTCTGTAGAACGGTCTCGGACCTGCTCATCAGCGTACGACGAGTTGATGAAGCTTGCCTTGGAGAAACCGATAGTATGGCAACTGTCCCTAGTACAGATACTCCCGTGAGGGTGCGAACGGTGGAATCCGTGGGTCATGTGGTGGTTGCTCCGCCACATTGTCCATCCAGCCTCGCGGAGTCGGAGTTCGGAATTCCTACGGCTCACGTATCCTATGCGCGTCTCAAGCGCATCGGTGACGTGATTCTGGCTGCAACCGGCGTACTGTTGCTGACGCCGATCTTCCTACTGGTGGGCTTGCTCGTGAAATTGACCTCTCGCGGGCCAATGCTGTTTTGCCAGACGCGCGTTGGAGTGGGCGGCCGGCTGTTTACATGTTATAAGTTTCGTTCGATGTGTACCGACGCCGAATCCAAGCTCGAACAGGTGAGGCATCTCAATGAGGTGAGCGGGCCTGTCTTCAAGATCAAGCACGATCCGCGCATCACACCCATTGGTCGCATCATCCGCAAGTTCAGCCTGGATGAGCTTCCTCAGCTCTTCAATGTCCTGCAGGGAGACATGAGTATCGTGGGTCCGCGGCCTCCCGTCCCTGCCGAGGTAGCAAAGTACACTCGATATCAGTGCAAGCGTCTGGCGGTAACTCCGGGGCTTACTTGCTTGTGGCAAATCGGAGGCAGAAGCAATGTGTCGTTTGAGCACTGGGTGGAGCTGGACATCGCCTACATCGAGACGATGACCTTCTGGGGAGATATCTCGATCATCCTCAAGACCATCCCCGCAGTGATTCTGGGTAAGGGCGCCAGCTAGGAGATCCTGACTCTCAACTCCTCCACACTCCCACGGCAATGCGTGCATGCGTGCGGTATTCTCGTTTTGCTGTAGCCAATGGCTCTAACCTCGGGTAGTCTCCTCGCCAATGATTGAAGTATGCCACGGCAACTCGCATTCACGCCAGCCGATCGACTCATGGACCGTACACTGACTCAGCGGGTCGGCGCGATAAGGCCGGCAGGGATCTTCGCGATAGGACTTGTCTCCGCGCTCGTCTGGCTGTTTGTGGTCTATCCCAAATTCATGCCAGTCGAGCAGGATTCGGACCTCAACGGCTTTGGCCAGATCGGAATCAACCTCGCTCGTGGCAATGGCTTTACTCAGGACGCTCAAGATGGGCCAAGCATACGTCGGGCGCCGCTCCAGCCTTTGATCATTGCTGGGGTGCTGTCTATTACAGGGTTTGACGAGGCGCAGCCGGATCGTTCCTACACTCCGATTCTTGTGTTGAATGCCGTCTTTGCAGGTTTGTGGTGCGTAGCTGCGTGGTGGCTTGCTAGACGGCTGTTTGATGACCGAGCCGGAGTTGCGGCCGGGATTGCTTGCGCCGTGTGGCCACAGTGCCTGCGGTATGTTGGCGTGGTGGACGTCGAGAGCACGATGGCGCTCCTCACCGCTCTGACCGCCATCTTCCTGATTCGCCTTTTGGATGCCCCAGGTCTTGGTCGAGGCGCCGTTCTCGGGCTTCTCATCGGTCTGTGCGTGCTCGCAAAGCCGGTGGCTCTGCTCCTCCCGATTCCAGTGGCCGCATGCATGCTTCTGAAGGCTCGCTGCACGAGAGAGAAGTTCGCTATCGGACCGTTGGTCGCTGCTACCGGTGTAGCGGCCATGGTGTGCCTGCCTTGGATTGCTCGCAATCACATTGTAACCAATGGGCGCTTTCGTGGGATTAGCACGAATGCGCCGGGAGAGTTCATCCGGGGTTATGTGAATGCTAAGCCGAAGTATTTTCTGCTGCAGAAGGAGTTCCGTGGAAACTGGGACGCCGAGGCGAACCGTTATGAGGAGCGCCTGCTCAAGCCCAGCGGGTATGAGTTCTATGATCAGCAGGATGGCCATCTTCGGCACAAGCGGCAGACCATCGCCAACAACCTCACGAAGGATAGGCTGGAATCGCGGATTGCGAAGGAGATGGTCATCTCAGACCCTGCGGGCTTCTTCAAGAAGTTCATAGTCCAGCTCATCACATTCTGGTACATTGTGGAGACACCTGCGAAGTCCGTAATGATCGGAGGTCTAGCGCTGATCGCTATAGCATTCGCCTTCATTGGCATGCGGGCACGACAAGCGCCAATCTGGGTGTGTGCCGTTCCCGTAGCAATCGTTCTTTACTATCAAATTCTCTATGCTGCGATGCTGGCGTTTGCCAGGTATTCCATGCCGCTCTTCCCCGTCATTCTCGCGATGAGTTCGGGCGGGATGGTGGCAGTATTCGACCATCTGCGAGGTCGAAACAGTCGACTTGCACCAGTTGAAGGAGTGGAGACGGATGCTTGAGAGCAGAGAAGAAGGCCGAGCTTTAGCGGCTAATTCGGAATCGGTTGAGAGCAGGGGTCCTCTTGCGGTAACAACGCTCGTCTCTGTCATCATTCCTGTATTCAACGAGCAGAAGACGATACTCGAAATACTCGATCGAGTTCGCCAGTGCGGCTTCAACGTCGAGATCCTTGTGGTGGACGACTGCTCTACGGACGGGACGCGCGAGACCTTGCGTGACCAGGTTGAGAACCGAGTCCCCGGTGTTCGCGTCTACTATCACGACAAGAACAGGGGTAAGGGTGCCGCGATACGCACGGCCATTCCCGAAGTTCTGGGCGAGGTGGTTCTCATTCAAGACGCGGATCTAGAGTACAACCCTGCGGAGTATCCGGCGCTTCTGGGTCCCATCTTCGACGGGCGTGCCGACGTTGTGTTTGGGTCTCGGTTCATCGGCGGCGGCGCACACAGGGTACACCTGTTCTGGCATCGCCAGGGCAACGCGCTCCTAACGCTTCTGTCGAACATGATGACGAACTTGAACCTCACGGACATGGAGGTCTGCTACAAGGTGTTTCGCAGGGAGATCATTCAGCGCATCCGGCTGCGGTCCAACCGCTTCGAGTTCGAGCCGGAGGTGACGGCAAAGGTGGCGAAGCTTCACTGCCGAATCTACGAGGTGCCGGTCTCATATTCGGGGCGGGACTACTCCGAGGGCAAAAAGATTGGATGGCGTGACGGAGTGAGCGCGCTGTGGACCATAATGAAGTACCGGATTATCGACTAGCTTCCGGATCGAGCCCTTGAGAGGATAGTAACGTGTTGCGGCCCATCGTCGTGGTACCCACCTACAATGAGGTCGAGAACGTGCCTGTCCTCCTGGCGAGGATTGCGGCGGTCGCTCCAGATATTGCCGTGCTCATTGTGGACGACCAGTCGCCGGATGGCACCGCGGAAGCGGCGCTATCGCTCGCTGGAGCCTATCCGCTCCTGCAAGTGATGACTCGGACCGGACCGCGTGGTCTTGGTTTGGCCTACGTAGAGGCGTTCCAGCGAGTCCTTGGCGAGGGATACGGGCCGGTTGTTCAGATGGACGCGGACCTGTCTCACGATCCAGTGCATCTGCCTCAACTGTTTGCGGCCGCTCGGACGTATGACCTTGTGATAGGCTCCCGCTACTGTCGCGATGGCGCCGTGCGAGATTGGCCCGTGCGACGGATCCTGCTTAGCAGGCTTGCGAACTGCTATGTCCGAGCAGTGACGGGTGTTCCCACGGCAGACGCCACGGCCGGCTACCGCTGCTGGTCCAGGCGGGCGCTGGAGGCGGTGGATCTGCCGACCGTACAGTCCAAAGGCTACGCATTTCAGATAGAGATGGCCTACCGAGCGCATCGGTCCGGAATGAGGATTACAGAGGCGCCCATCACATTTTGTGACCGAACCAGAGGCTCTTCGAAGATGTCTGGACGGGTGATTTCCGAAGCGATACTTGTTCCTTGGAGGCTCAGGCTGCACGGCAGCCTTCACCAACATGCCGTCGTGTCGACCGCGCGGCCTCGGGTGCCCAGATAGTCGGCGTAGTTTACACACCTTCACACTAGCATGGAGCATCAAGGATGATATTGGTAACGGGTGGCGCCGGCTACATCGGCAGCCACTACGTATTGCATGAACGCGAGCGGGGAAGTTCGGTGGTTGTGCTGGATAACCTTGTGTACGGGCATCGCGAGGCCCTGCTGGGTACTCGCCTAATCGAAGGAGACATACGGGACCGGAAGCTGGTAGAACAAGTGCTCAAGGACTTCAATGTCGATACAGTGGTCCACTTTGCAGCCTATGCCTATGTGGGCGAGTCTGTGACTGATCCATCCAAGTACTACCAGAACAATGTGGCCTCCACTCTCAATCTGTTGGACGCGATGCGAGCTGCGGGAGTTGGCAAGTTCGTCTTTTCATCCTCCTGTGCAACCTATGGCGACCCCGAGTACGTGCCCATGGATGAGGCACACCCGCAAAACCCGATCAACCCGTATGGCGAGACAAAATTCATGTGCGAGCGAATCCTGCAGGCGTATGATGCAGCCTATAGTATGCGATTTGTTTCGCTACGATACTTCAACGCCGCAGGGGCGGATCCGGGCGGAAGGATAGGCGAGAGTCACAACCCGGAGACACACCTGCTGCCGCTCATTTTGCAGGCTGCTCGAGGAAAGCGCGATTCTGTCTCCATCTTCGGCACGGACTATGGGACGCCCGACGGCACCTGCATTCGCGACTACATTCATATCTCCGACCTCGCGCAGGCGCACTCGCTTGCCATTGACCACCTTCGGCGCGATGGCAAGAGTCGGTTCTATAACTTGGGAACGGAGACCGGACACTCTGTGAGGGAAGTGATAAACCTCTGCTCAAAGGTCTCTGGCAAGCCTATACCAGTCGTCGAGGCGCCGCGGCGCTCGGGCGACCCGCCGAGGCTCGTGGCATCGGCGGCACGGGCGAAGGCGGAGCTTGGATGGGCCCCTAGGTTCACCGATCTCGAGGAGACAATCCGAACTGCCTGGAATTGGGAGCAGAAGCGCACGTATTAGGTCCGCAGCCACAACTGTTCTTTGCCTTCAAGGGCAGAGACATCGCAATAGTCGCGATCGTAGTTATATTGAAATGCCGCACTAGGAGAACCAATGGAGTCGCAGTTAGAGGGAGTGGTCGTCCGCCAATTGTCGAGACGGGAAGACGCGCGCGGCTGGCTGGTGGAGTTGTATCGCTCGGACGAGCCCATCGCTGGTTATAACGCAGAGATGTCGTATGTATCGGTCACGAAGCCGGGGGTTGCTCGCGGGCCACATGAGCACAAGCATCAAACAGACGGATTCTACTTCCTGTCCGGCAAATATCGCCTCGTGCTCTGGGAGAATCGGCCTGGCCGACCGGCGCGCCGGGAGGAGTTCGAGGTCGGCGTGGACTGTCCGGCATTCTTCACCGTACCTCCAGGCGTAGTACACGGTTACAGAAACGAGGGTGACGAGGAGGCGTTTGTGATCAACTGTCCAGACAAGCTCTATGCGGGTCCAGGCCGGAGCGAGCCTGTTGATGAGATTCGCCACGAAGAGTTCGACTCGGAGTTTCGTTTCTAATGGCGCGAATTGTAGTCATCGGAGGAGCCGGGTTTATCGGGTCAAACTTTGTGCGCTATTGGGTCGAGCGCAACCCTGGCGATACAGTCGTTGTGCTGGATGCATTAACGTATGCCGGCAATCCGGAGAACTTGCGGGACCTCATCGACTCCGGCCGTGTTACCCTGATCCAAGGGCGAGTGGAGGACGCTGCAGCCGTGCGCTCAGTTCTGGAGGCAGGCACAACTCAGTACGTAGTGAATTTTGCTGCAGAATCGCACAACGATCGCACTATGATGGACAGTTCGGGAGTGTTGCAGACCAACGCATTCGGCGTTACTGTGGTCTGCGAGGAGGTTCGGCGGGCAGGCGTGGAGCGATTCCTGCATGTGAGTACGGATGAAGTCTACGGCGAGACCATCACGGGCAGGTTTACCGAGGAGACCCCGCTCGCCCCGCGCACGATCTACTCTGCGGCGAAGGCGGCGGGCGATCTTCAGGCAAGGGCGTATTTCATCACGTTCGGCGTTCCGGTGGTCGTCACTCGCGGTTCAAACACCTATGGTCCGTACCAGTATCCCGAAAAGCTCATCCCGTTCTTTGTGACGCGAGCCATGCAGGACAAGCCGGTTCCGCTTTATGGAGAGGGCGACCAGGTTCGAGAGTGGACGCACGTTGAGGACCATTGCGCGGGAATCGCGACGGCTCTTCTTAAGGGCGAGGCTGGAGAGGTCTACAACATTGGCGCGGGCGAAGAGCACGTGAATCTCGATGTTACGACCGGCGTGCTTGATGCACTCGGCAAGCCGCACTCGCTCATTAAGCGCGTG
>VFKD01000538.1 GCA_009885735.1 bacterium | reverse complement strand
GTATCTAGTGATATAACTAGATACACCAGGCGTAAAGAAAAGTCCTGCCTCGGAGGAGACAGGACTTCAGGACTCTGTAAACAAATCTAGATAAAGGCCAAAGTCGAGGGGGCGGCCAGTATGGCCGCTCCGGTTTCATTTCAAGTTACCGTCCGCTCTAGTCCAGCATCTCAATTCCGGCACGCTTAAGCGCCTGGTCCAGGCGCTTGTCGCCCTTGCTGTAGCCGGATATCTCCCTGATGATCTGTCCTTCGCGATTGATGACGAAATTGCGGGGAGTGCTGTCGGCCTTGTAGAGGTCGGCAACATCCGTCGGGCTCCCGTTCACCGTGCCAATCCATGTGGCGCCATACTTCGCGAAGAACTTCTTCGCATCCGGCGCGGTGTCCGATACGTTCACCGAGATAAACTCAAGACCCTGACTCTTGTACTTGTTGTACAGCTGCACGAGATGCGGAAACTCCGCATTGCAGGGCGGTCAGTTGTTGAAGTAGAAATTCAGCAGCACCACCTTGCCTCGCAGTTTTGAGAGCTTCACTTCCTCACCATCGACCGTGTCGAGAGTGAAGTCGTGAGCCATCGGGCCGGTGGCTGCGACCTCTACCGTCTCTAGCGGAGGCAGGCTCGCTACGACGATGGCGCCGTCTGGAAGACTCGTCTTGAAGACGTCGGCCGAGATGTCCTGATTGATAAGGATCTCTGTGAAGTCCTCGCGAATCTCCCGGCTGCCGTCTTTGTAGAGGTCCACCCTTCGTACCAGGTTGTCGTCCGTGGTCACATATACGCGCGCCTCATAGGTGTCGTCATACTGAAACTTGATAAGATGTGCCAGCTTCGAGCCGAATCCCTGGGGCTCGCTCAGTTCCGCGGTGGCAATCCGCCTTGCCAGCGGGCTGTCTCCGCCGCGTAGATTGGCCTGCAGAAGCAGTGCGGTAATCTTCGATGCGGGAGTGGGCACCTCGATCTTGCGGAGGATATCTGCGCTGATGAGCGTCGCAGGCGCGAGGGTCTTGGTGTATGCCTTGCGATCGGGTCTCAGGGCTATGAGAGTGGCGCCGTCGGACTGAACCAGAGTGTTGACCTTGTCGCCCTGCAGGTCGAGCACCAGTTTATTTGGCCGCTGGACCATCAGCTTAACGTTGCCAGTCATCGTCTTCTCGCCAACCTTGCGGGTCCACTTTCCGGAGGCAGAAAACGAAGACGCAGCCCTATAGGATGTGGTCATCTTGCTAAGCAGCGTGTTGAGCTGTGGAGTCTGAGCTTGAAGCCCCGTGGCCGCGCACAAGAGCACGGCAGCTAGTGGGATGGGTCGAACCATGAGTACGGCCCCCTTTCGAGAACGTTTGGCGCGTGCAGATAACAGCGTGCGCGCGCCACCTTTAGTATAGACCCCTGTCCGGCGCAAACGTTACCCTAGGCCCAGCCAGGTATGCATGAGGAACCAGACGCGGTCGATGAGCAGCGCCATGCGCGCCATGACGGTAGAGCCAAAGATGGCTCCGAAGGCAAACATCAGCATGAGCCGACCGGTTCGCGCCGAGCCCGTGATCACCTTGTTCTTGTGCTCGAACGAGAACAGGAAGTAGGTTATGACGCAAACAAGGATGACCATGAACAGAATGTTGTTTAGGCTCATGCCTAGCTGGGTTAATTGGCTCCCTTGTGGGATGTCCGCGGCTTGGACAACAAGCGGCTTGAACGACCGCTGTATTTGTGGGATGAATTCGTTCGCTGTGGTCTGAAATATCTGGCCGGAGAGAAGCCCCAGCAGAACGCCGATAGAGATGCGGCTCATCCACGAGTGCTTCTTCGAGTAGATCGTGTAGAAGAGGCCTCCGAGACCAAGAGCGAGAATCCATGGCCACTGACCGTCCTTCACCATCGGAGTCCACCATTGCGGGTAGAGAGTTTCGTCCCAGGTGGACTTGATAAGGAACCCGGCTGCAAGCCCGATGAAGAGGTGCTCAAACAGTCGGTAGAAGCGATTCTCTCGGTAGATGAGCGAGAACAGGGCAAGGGTGCCGATGGCGCCTACCCAGACGCCGAGTGTCGTGGTCCACACCATTATCCTTTGGCCTCCGCTTTGCGGGCAGCATACATGCCCCAGTTTCCAAGGCCAATCAACACGAAGAGAAGAACCAGTGCGAGCGATATGGGTGTGATTGCTCGCGTAGTGAATCCTGCCTTCTTGAGCACGCCGCTCTTCACCAGAAGCGCTTCATACTCGGCTGCGCCTTTGATGCCGAACATCATCCCTGCTATTTGGCCGCTGTCCAGGTACGTATAGAGCTCGGGCGCCATCACCGACGTGGGTCCATAGCAGAGTGGAGCGGACATGGCGCTTCCCACGAGGCCAATCCAGTTCTTGTAGGCGCCCGAGGCTGATATCTCGCCCACTACGCCTATATCCTTCAGCGACTTAACTCCCGCCATGACGGGCCACTCGCCAAGCGGCCTTCGCTCCTTGCTGTCGGTCTTGTAGACCTGAACTATGTCCAGCAGGGCTCCTTTGAGCGTTCCAGTCTGGTCAAGCCGGTAGCCGAGACTGATCCAGTCTTTGCCATATTCGTAGTTGTACTCCTTGGCGAGATCTCCGGTAATCTCCTGGGCGAGCGTGACCGACTGGGCGTCCCCTCCAAAGGCCATGATGAGAATTCGAATTCGCCTGCTCATCAGGTGGCGAATAAAGACCTCGGTTTGGGGGCGGTTTTCGCCCTGAGTGCTGGCGCTCCAAACCACCGAGACAATCGCGGCCTTGTTTGTTGGCGCCTTCTCGACCGCATCGAAGAACTTCTGGGCTTGAGGACTGATGGCCAAAGGCAGCGGTATGGGAAAGATGAGACCAATAACTACTATCGCTAGAAGCACGATGTAGAGGATGCGCCGATCGATATTCTGCATGCGAAATGCCAGGCTCTTGTCCATCGACTATTCCGCCTTTGCTTCGAAGTAGGCACCGCGCTCGAGCGAAAGCCAGAGCCTAAGCCCAATGGCAAGAGCGCCAATTCCCAAGCCAAAGCTAATCGCCCTGGTGGCAGGAGCATTCACTGTGGTGAGCAGCCAGTTGCTGATGTTGTCCAACCTTAGCAGCGAGAGGTACGAGCCGTTCTCAGGCAGGCCGCTTGTAATGAACTGCCCTATGGGTATCTGCCCCAGCATCACCACGAGCGCGGAAACCATCAGAAGGGTGGCCTCCGCGGAGCGAATTCGAAATGCTCGGTAGGCCGCAGAGATGATGAAGAAGGCGAGGATGGCGAACATGGCGCCGTCGAAGTTTGCCAGGACATCTCGAAACAGGGATCGGTAGAAGAGGCTCTTCTCGCCCCAGCCTAGCCCCGCAACGGCCATTACGATCATTCCGCCCAGCAGCACGACGCTGTTCTCCCAGTTTGGCTTCTGTTTGAGCACGTTGCTGCCGTGAACTCGCACCAGGCTGTAGATGCCCAGCCCCAAGGTGAATGCAGTCAGCACATTCTGGAAGTTCGCGACGGTGGGAACCGCGAACGTCAGAAAGTTCTCGTCCTTGGGCTTTGGAGAGGCCGGCAAGAAGAACTCGGCGGCGTAGAAGAGCCCTGCAAAGAATGTCGCGCCGACTATGATCATCTTGCGCGCCTTGGGAGGGAGAAGCTGAATCACAAAGAACAGCGCGACGAACAGAATCAGGCACACGATGATGGCAATATAGAATCCGGTCCCGTGCAAAGGCGGAAAGAGACGCGACAGGAGACGCTGTAACCAATCCATAAGGCGAACTATTCCTCCTTTAGAATTTGAACCATTGGACAAAGAAGCTGTTAACGCCACCTAGCGCCGGAATCGTCATGCAGATGGTGCCGATGACGATGATGACAAGAGCAAGTATCTTGGAGATGTCCTGTCCCACAAGGCTGCCCAGGAGGGTTGGATCGCGCGAGATGTAAGCTGTTGCAGCATAGAACTCATCGCCGATGATGGTGTAGTCGCACGAAGCAATGAAAAACGGTATCTGCGTTGTCTGCACCGTGCCGGCCACCTGGATGGCGCCCACCTGCTGACCCGTCTCGGCGAAGATGAGCGACTCTGCGTAGAAGTCTCCGAAGAGGAAGCTCGCGGCTACCTGCTCTCGGTAGATTAGGCCGGACACGCCTGCCGCGAATGCGAACTGCCGGTCTGAGATAAACCGAACGGAGTCGGGAGCATATAGCTCGGGGCGACCGGCTGCGGCGTATGAATCGCGAACGACTTCTTGCGCAACCGTATAGATCGCAGGCTTAGCGCACGGCAGGAGGATTCGGTTGCCAAACTTCGCGGAGGCCTTGACGATATAGCTGAAGATGGATAGCGCCTGCAGAGGAGCGACGCTCTCGTTGATATCCGTCAAGCCGGGCACCATCAGAATCGGGCGGCCCATCTCGGTAGCTCTGCCGAGCGCTTCGTCGATTGCATTGAGGCCCGGAATCCTACGGATGTAGTACTTTTTGCCTCGCTGGGACATTACCACGGTAACGAGGATAATGGCGGCCCACAGCGCCACCAACAACGAGGATTCCCAGCGAACGCTTGCGTGACTCACGGTTGAAGCCCTGCCTTTGCGGGTTGCTTTTTGGCTGCCAGCTCCTCGATCCGCAGAATGAGGAGCTCGATGTTCCCACGATCCTGCAGAAGCCGGGACGCGGACTGCAGATTGTCGATGCCCACGAAGGGCGCTATGAGCGGCGATCCCACAATGAGGGATTGGCTGGTAATGAACGTGAGCGGCTTGTGCATTTCAAGCAGCAGCACGGCGGCGGTCTCGAGTCGCCTGCGAACAATACCCTCGGCGATGTTGCCGATGATGCTATCGCGCTCATCATCCTCCATTGGGTCGAGCCAGTCAGGCATTGCCGGCGTCCTGCGTGAGACTTGTTACGAGCTTGATGACATCAAGGCGGTGCGACTCGTCCAAGGTTCTAAGGGTAACTCCCCTTGAGCCGTCTAGCCGCGACGGGCGCTTCAGTGGCAGCAAGCGCACCGTGTCCGCGCCTGCTTGAATGCGCTGAACTCGGTCCCACGGCAACTCGAGCCGTGCAAGCCCGTAGGCAACTGTCGCGCGTTTGTTCGTAAGGCGATATGTTATCGGAAAGAGGAACTCAGACGATGCGACCAGGATCAGACCTGCACCCACGAGGCTGTAACCGATCTGATGGAAAGTGAGCGAGCCCACCAGGGCAGCGAAGCAGGCGACCGCCGCAATACCCAAGAGTTTGCGCGGCTCCCGGCGGGCAAAGTGGATGCGCCACTCACTGAGTGTGGTCTCCTTGGCATCTGCCGCGCTCGCGACAAACGTGGACTCTGCCTGCTGATGGGGGGTCATCGAGGTTCAGTGGTCTCCCGCGCGTTGACCCAGTGGGCCATAAGCGCTCCGAAGGAATTGGCCGATTATAGGAGAAGCTAGGTACGCCTGTCAAGCGCACGAGTGAGCCGAGATGGCAGCACCTGGTCTCGAACGTGCAAGAACCGCTCGTCTGCATCACACGCCCCTCAGCGTTGTGGTGCCTACTATAGGGGAAACGAGACCCAGGCCCGGGCGTGACAACTGGCACAATATCGCCGTTTTGATGCCGCGGTGTCCATTGACACGCACACGGGTGTCAGGTACAATTCATGAGGTCTAGGGGTCTGGACGACCGATACGGAGGGGCTTCTCATCAATAAGGACTTTCGAGTAAACGAGCAGATACTGCGATATCACCGGGACTATCCCCGAGTGCGCGATGTGCGGCTCATCGACGACGAGAACGAGGCCAAGGGTATCATAGACGTGCGAGATGCCCTCGCGCTTGCCAAGGAGCGAGGGCTCGACCTCATTGAGGTTGCCCCGCAGGCTACTCCACCTGTCTGCCGCATCATGGACTACGGCAAGTACAAGTATGAGCAAGCCAAGCGCGAGAAGGAATCTCACAAGAAGCAGAAGGGCGGCGACGTTAAGGGAGTGTACCTTCGTCCGGGTACGGATGACCATGACCTTATGTTCAAGCTCAAGAATGCACTTAAGTTCCTGGCAGAGGGCGACAAGGTGAAGTTCACCGTTCGCTTCAGAAGCCGAGAGATTGCTCACCCCGAGTTTGCCCGCAAGCTGCTGGACCGCGTGGTAGAGGCAGCGGGCGACAAGGCCGCTGTCGAGAAGGCGCCCGCCATGGAGGGCCGCACGATGACGATGATACTGGCCCCGAAATAGCCGCAACCAAAAGTTGGTCTGATAGCCGACAGTCCGACAAGACCGGGACGATCCCGGTCTTGTCTTGTGAGGAGCTGCAATGCCGAAGTTGAAGACAAGGAAGACGGTCTCGAAGCGCTTTAAGGTGACGTCCACCGGCAAGCTGATGCGCCGCAGCACCGGACTCAACCACCTCATGCGCAAAAAGAACAAGTCCCGCCGCAGAAGTCTCCTCAAGGGAACTCAACTGTATGCGGGCGATGCCAAGCGAATCAAGACGATGCTCGGCGTGGGCCACTAGCAGGGACGTCGTTTGTCGCGTCTTTGCACACGAGGGAATGGGAATCCAAAAGTGGGCTGAAGGCCCCTCCCGTCCGATAGGAGAGAGAGTAGATGCCACGCGTTAAACGCGGAACGATGGTGAAGAAGCGCCACAAGAAGATTCTTGAGGCGGCAAGCGGATATTTTGGCGGCAAGCACGCGCTGTTCAAGACCGCAAATGAGCAGTATGCAAAGAGCGGCAACTATGCGTACCGCGACCGGCGAAACAAGAAGCGCGAATTCAGGCGTCTCTGGATTACACGAATCAGCGCCGCCTGCAGGCTGAACGGTCTGACTTACAACCGGTTTATCGAGGGTCTCAACAAGGGTGGAATCTCTATCGACCGTAAATCGCTCGCGGAGATAGCTGCCACGGATGCAGGAGCTTTCACCGTGCTCGTGTCCGCCGCTACCACGGCGCTCAAGGCAGCGCAGCAGCCTGCGTAGTCCGAACTTACCGCAAGATGGGCTCGCCGCACACGGCGACCTAGTCAAGAGTCGTCATTTCGCCTCGGCTGCGGCCTCCCTACTTTCCTTGAGTGAGTGCGGAGGCCGGACCGGGGCGCAACTGTATTTGGACAATGTGTCTCTCCATCAGCCTTAGGGAATCGGCTTTGAACGAACTCGATCACATTCTGGAGCAGGGGCTTGGAGCGGTCCGGGCGGCCGCGACCACGGCTGAGCTAAGCAGGATTGAATCTGAGTACCTAGGTTCAAAGGGCGTGCTTCAGGCTCAGATGAAGCTCTTAGGCGCCTTGCCGAAGGAGGAGAGGCCTGCATTCGGCTCTCGGCTCAACGTCGCTAAGGCGTCTATGACCGATGCGATGTGCGAGCGGCGGAGCGTGTTGGCGAGTCAGGAGACCGACCTTCAGATACAGGCCGAGGCGATAGACGTTACGCTGCCTGGAAGGCCCATAGCGATAGGCGCTCGTCACCCTCTCAGCAGCACTATTCGCCAGGTGAAGGACGTCTTTCTTCGACTTGGGTTTGATATTGCCGAGGGTCCCGAGATCGAGGAGTATCGTTACAATTTCGAGGCGCTGAACTACCCCGAGGACCACCCTGCCTTTGACGAGATGATGACGTTCTATCTCGACGATACCCGCCTGCTTCGCACCCAGACAACGGCGGTTCAGGGCCGGCGGCTGGCTGTTCACAACCCGCCAATGAAGGTGGCCACAGTGGGTCGCTGTTTTCGATACGAGGCCGTTGACGCCACGCACCACCACACGTTTCATCAGGTCGATGCGTTTCTCGTGGCCGAAGGCATCTCGATGGCGCACCTTAAGGGAACTCTCAAGGCGTTTGCGGAGGCGATGTTCGGCGAGGCGATTCGACTGCGGTTTCGTCCGGACTTCTTTCCGTTCGTTGAGCCAGGGGTGGACTACTCCATTTTCTGGAACAACCGGTGGCTGGAGCTTGGAGGCGCTGGGCTCATCCACCCAAACATCCTGGAGGCCAATGGCATCGACAGTGAGCAGTATAGCGGCTTTGCGTTCGGCCTCGGCATCGAACGAATACACATGGTGCAAACCGGCGTGCCTGATCTCCGCCTCTACCTCGAGAACGACATGCGGTTTCTTGGTCAGTTCGCCTAAGCAATTGCGATGAAACTACCCATTGAGTGGATAACTGAATACGCGCCGATACCCTCGGACCCAGAAGCAATGGCCGAGAAGCTCACCATGGCCGGCTTGGAGGTGGAAGAGACAGAGGTCTCGGAAGTCGGCGCGGTGCTCAACATAAAGGTGACGCCGAACCGGGGCGACTGCCTGTCGGTCATCGGCGTTGCGCGTGAGCTCTGCGCTGCGCATCGCGTGTCGATGACGGTTCCAGTGGCGAAACGGAGCATTGCGGATCTGCCGGAACAGGCCGGCCTCGTGGAAGTGCAGGCGCCGGATCTCTGTCCTCGATACTTCGCCTTGGTGCTCGACAATGTGCGTGTAGGTCCATCAGCGCCGCGAATACAGGCGCGGCTGGAAGCTGCCGGCATGAGGTCCATCAACAATGTCGTGGACATCACCAACTATGTGATGCTCGAGTCGGGCCAACCGCTGCATGCGTTCGACCTGTCCACGCTCAAAGGTGAGAGAATTGTCGTTCGCAGGGCGATCTCCGACGAGCAGCTAACCACGCTTGACGGCGTCGTGAGGTCACTTGGTCCTTCGAACCTAGTGATCGCTGATACAGAATCGCCCGTTGCCCTGGCGGGCATCATGGGCGGCGCTCCAACTGAGATATCTGAGCGCACCACCCGGATACTGCTGGAATCTGCTCACTTCGACCCGAAGTCTGTGCGCGCCACGTCCAAGTCGCTCGACCTTCGCACCGAGGCGTCGTATAGGTTTGAGCGAACGGTAGATCCGGAGGCCGTGGTGTCTGCCGCTTTGAGGGCCGGCGCACTCATCGAGGAGTGCGGCGCTGGGAGAGTGGTCGCTCGGTGTGCCGACAACTGGCAGCCGGATTCACACTTCCGTACGCTTGAGGTTCGGCCTGAGCGTGCCGGCTTGCTGCTCGGATTCGAAGTCTCCGAACAGGAAGTCTCGGAGACGCTTGGCAACCTCGGCCTCGTCTTAGAGGGGCGGAACCGATTTACGATACCGTCTTGGCGCCCAGACCTCGTGCGCGAGATCGATCTCGTCGAGGAGGTTGGTCGCATACTGGGCTACGATCGCATTCCCGAGCGGCTGCCGACTTCGGAGTGCGTCGCTGGAGTCGAGGACGCCGCATCGATCCTCGCGGATCAGCTTCGCGGCTTGCTCGTGGGTGCGGGGTTGACCGAGGTGGTGACGCACACGCTGGTCGCGGAACATGTGCTTGATGCGTTTGGGACGGATGATTCGGCGAGGGTGGCGGTTCGGAGCGCCCTATCCGCCGACCTTTCCGGGCTCCGCAGGTCGCTCTGGCCGGGACTGCTTGGGACAGCCGAGCGCAACGCGCGCAGAGGCCGCGGGGACCTGGCTCTGTTCGAGGTTGGGACCACCTATAGAATGACCGGAGACGTGCCAGTGGGCAGGCTAGAACTTGGACTCCTGATGGCGGGCAAGACGGGGCCGCGAGGTTGGCAGCCGGATGCACGTGGTCAGGACGCCGATTTCCATACGGTTCGCGGCCTTCTGGAGCTGGTGCTCGGCAGATTTGCATCGGGTTCCGCGAAGTTCGAGAAGTCTTCCGACTCGCGACTGCATCCCGGCAGGCAGGCGAAAGTAGAGCTGGACGGCACATCCATTGCCCTGGTCGGGGAGATTCATCCCAAGCTCGCGGCGGAGTCTCACCTCAAGAACAGAGTTCTGTTGGCAGAGCTAGCGCTGGACCCGATGAAGCCGAGCTCAGGTGCGCGACTGGAATACGTAGCGCCGCCCAGATTCCAGTCGATTATCCGAGATATCGCACCGAGAGTGGCGACCACCTGCGCTTATTCAACGATTCAGGATGCTGTAGGCCACGTACGACCTGAAATCTTGGAGAGCTACGCCCTGACGGACATCTTCACTGGACCACCCCTCGAGCCGGGAATGAAGAGCCTGACGCTCCAGTTCACGTTCAGATCGACTGAGCGCACCCTCACAGAGGCCGACACGAACGAGGCGCTGGTGGTTCTGCGCAGAGCGCTGGAGCTGGCGTGTGGCGCAACCTTCGCAGCCTGACGGGCGGGACCAGGCAGAGACTGGGGCGGTCGAGCAGCCGGACGCTCGCGTTGCGGCGGTTAAGCGTGCAAGGGCAGCGCCGATTACTGCGTTGGCGTTCATCGTACTGGCAGCACTCGGCCTCCGCCTCTGGGGCATTCAGTGGTCGCTTCCAAACATGGACCACCTATTCAGCTACCATCCGGACGAGGGCGTCAACCTCGCATTTGGAGTGCTGGACCGGGGCGAGCTTCGCCCGCATGTCAGCCTCGGCCTCTACAACTACGGCACACTGTTTTTCTACCTCTGGCAGGTCTCCGCTGCCATCAACCGCGCCTACGGCATGATCTCCCTAGCTGATCTCACTTCCGCGAGCGGATCTCCCACTTCGATTGCCTCAATATTGCTGGTTGGCCGCATCCTGTCGGCAGTTCTCGGCGCGGCCACTGTAGTGCTTGTGTGGGCCACCGCCAGGCGAATGTATGGAGCATCAAGCGCCTGGATTGCTGCGTTCACCGCAGCAATAACACCCATCGCGGTGATGCACGGGCACTTCGCCACGGTAGACGTCTCGGCTACCTTTTTCGTCTGCCTCTGCCTCTATGCATGTTCCCGCTGTCTGACGGCCCCGACGGCGCGTAACTTAATGTTCGCAGGGGCAGCAGCCGGACTCGCTGCCGCGACCAAGTATACGTGCGCAGTCGTGCTTGTGGCTGCCGTCGCCACGGCATGGACCGCGGAAACGCCGAAAACACCCGCCCGGCCCGCCCGACTTGCCGCGTGCCTTGCGGGGTGCGCCCTCGCGTTCCTGGTTGCCTGCCCAGCAGTCTGGATGGAGTTCGGCAGATTCTGGAAGGACTTCAGCTTTGAGATTGCCAAGAGCAGGCAGGGGATGGGGCTGCTGTTTGTAGACACCGGAAACGGGTTTGTCTATCACCTTGCGACATCACTGCGGTTTGCGCTGGGGGTTCCGCTGCTTCTGGCAGCTCTCGTTGCAGGTGCGCGGGCGGTGCAGCGTAGATCCCGCGCGGACGTGCTGCTGCTGGCCTTCGGTTTGGTCTACTTCTGCGTCATCGGGCTGGCGCAGGTTCGATTCGTGCGCTATGTGCTGCCGCTCATGCCTGTTGTTGCGATTCTGGTGGGTGCGCTCATGGCTGAATGGCTGGCGAAAGGAGGTCGTCGCGCGGTTTGCGCGGCTGCGACCCTCGGGGTGGTTGGATTTGCGACCGCGCTGAACTCGGCCGGCATCTGCTCGACGATGGCATCCGT
Organism: bacterium; assembly: GCA_009885735.1. Classification (GTDB taxonomy): domain Bacteria; phylum Armatimonadota; class Chthonomonadetes; order Chthonomonadales; family CAJBBX01; genus VFKD01. The sequence continues at coordinate 2,432 of VFKD01000538.1, read as the reverse complement.
CGATGCTCGTGACCGCGCTCTTGTCTATCTGCGAGAGACAGCAAAGCCGGGCCAGTCCATCGCGTTTGCGACCACGCCGTGGTACTGGTCTCCTCCGCTCCTGCCCGAGTTTACATCTCCGGTTTCGGGAGACAGCAGGCGCAATGCAATCCTTGCCTCGACATCTCCTTACGTTCTGCGCCTTCCTGCCAAGGACACGGAATGGGACATGGCTGTGCTGGCTGAGCCGAGGCCGGATTACGTGGTTCTTTCGGACCTCGAAACCGAAGACGTGCTGCGCATTGCCTGGGCGCCGGCGAGGCCGTTTCTGGATGCACTGCGAGTCGGCTATCGCGAAGTTCGATTTCGGTCTTCCTCCAGCCTGTTCGGTTTTTCACTGCCGCGGCCAGGGTACGTCCCGAACGACTGGCTCTACACGATGCCCGCCGTTAGCATCTATGCGAGAGAGTAGTCGGATTGCTATCTTCAGTCCCGCTTGAAGAGCGACTTTCCGAGTATCTGGGTCACCTCCGCGTGGAGCGCGGCCTGAGCAAGAACACGCTTCTAGCTTACTCCCGAGACATTCTGCAGCTTCTAGAATCAGCAAGCATGACGACCTGCGAGGAGCTAACGTCTGCGTCGGTCCTGCGATTCCTGAGCCGATCTCGGGAGGCAGGAGCGTCCGCGGTTACAGTTGCGAGAAAGGTTGCGTCTCTACGAGGGTTCTGCGCTTATCTTCTTGAGATTGGCGACCTCACTTCAGATCCAATGACGCTTATCGACGCTCCCAAGAAGCCGCGCAGCCTGCCTCACGTTGTCTCGATTCAGAAAGTGCGCAGACTCATTGATGCTCCCGAGGTGCGGCGGCCCACCGAGATTCGAGATCGAGCTCTTTTCGAGGTGCTTTATGGGTCTGGGCTTCGCGTCTCTGAAGTTGTTGGGCTAAAGGTCGGCGACCTAGATCTCGAGCGCGGCCTGCTGCGCTGTGTGGGTAAGGGCTCGAAGGAGCGCCTGGTTCCCATTGGCAAGGTAGGCGCGCAGTGGCTGGCCTATCACATCCGGTGCTCGCGACCGCTCGGTGCGGCTCCATTCGACTTCGTCTTCGCGGGGCGCGGAGGCAGGCCGCTGACTCGCCAGCGGGTATGGAGGGTGGTGCGCGTGCATGCGCAGCGGGCGGGAATCACCGAGCATCTTACTCCGCACACGCTGCGGCACTGTTTTGCGACTCACTTGCTGGCGGGAGGCGCCGACCTTCGCCTCATTCAGCAGATGATGGGCCATGCCCGAATTACCACCACGCAGGTCTATACTCATGTCGATATGGAGCGGTTGCGGCAGGTCTATCGCGCGAGTCATCCTCGCGCAACATAGATATGCCGCGTGCGGCGCTTGGCGAGGATGAGTGAGGAGAGGAAATGGCCGCATCGTTTGAGCGCGTGATTGTCATTGTTCTTGATGGGATTGGCGCTGGAGAACTTCCGGATGCCGCCGACTACGATGACTCCGGGAGCAACACCTTGGCAAACACGGCTGCCGCAGTTGGCGGCATTTATCTTCCGAATCTTGAACGGCTGGGCCTGGGCAATCTTGGGTGTATCGCAGGCGTGAAGCCAAGAATGGAGCCGGGAACTGCGTTCGGACGGCTACGCGAGCGCTCACCCGGCAAGGACTCGGTTACGGGCCACTGGGAGATGATGGGGGTGATTCTCCAGAAGCCCTTTCCAACCTACCCACGAGGTTTCCCATCGGAGATTCTCGAGTCGTTCGAGAAGCTCATCGGGCGGAGAATCCTGGGCAATGTCGCAGCGTCCGGCACCGAGATTATCTCGCGGCTTGGTGATGAGCACGTTCGAACCGGTTCGCCCATCGTCTATACCTCCGCCGACAGCGTCTTTCAGATTGCTGGGCATGAGAGCATTATTCCACCAGTCCAGCTCTACGAGATGTGCAGTGCAGCGCGAGCAATTCTGACGGGCGAGCACGCAGTCGGTCGGGTGATCGCACGGCCCTTCACCGGCGAGGCCCCGCATTTCCGGCGAACCGAGGCCCGTCGCGACTACCCTCTGGACCCACCGAGGAACGTGCTCGACCATCTGCACGAAGCGGCCCGTGCGGTTCATGCCATAGGCAAGATTTCGGAGTTCTTTTCTGGTCGCGGCATCACATCGGCGGACCAGACTACGAACAATCGGGCCCATATGTTCGCCTTGCTCAGCCAGATTGAATGCGGAGACGCCCAATTCGTCTTCGCGAACCTGGAGGATTTCGACATGCTGTATGGGCACCGCAACGATCCTGCGGGCATGGCTGCGTCGCTTGCCGAGTTTGATACAGGCCTCGGTCGCATTCTCGAACTGCTGCGTCCCACGGACCTGCTGATGCTCACCAGTGACCACGGGAACGACCCGACGACTGCCTCCACCGACCACTCGAGGGAGCACGCGCTCCTCCTG
>VFKD01000126.1 GCA_009885735.1 bacterium | reverse complement strand
TGGTCGGATAAACCAAGAGGCGAATGCGTCTCTCGCTGACGACCTTTGGGTTGCCACGCTTCTGCTGCTTGGGTTGAGACATCCGCAGGAGTTTGTGACACAGTTGCTGAAAGGAGTGCGACAAATGCGAGAATCAAGTACCTATCAAGCCATTCTGCAGGAAGGCCGAGTTGAAGGGCGCGATGAGGGGCGCAAGGAGGAAGCTCGGTCCCTTCTCCTGCAACTGGGGCGAGAGCGCTTTGGAATTGCTGATGCGCAGACTCTGAAGGAGGTCGAGTCCGCTCGGTCGATCGAGGAACTGGAGCAGTTGCTGGTTCGACTGCTCAAAACGGAGAGTTGGTCAGAACTGCTTTCGCAGTAGCATAGCTCCTGGTTATTGCGCGGGCTGGGACCTCCATGAAACTTGCTCAATCTATTTCTGCAAGGAGTGAGACGAATGCGAGAATCAAGTACCTATCAAGCCATTCTGCAGGAAGGCCGAGTAGAAGGCCGTGATGAGGGGCGCAAGGAGGAAGCGCGGTCGCTGCTGCTTCGCCTTGGACGGCAGCGATTCGGCGCCGCCGATGCACGCACGCTTAAGGCGGTGGAGTCGGCCAAGTCGATCGAGGAGTTGGAACGTTTAGCCAATCGTCTGCTGAAGGCGGAGAGTTGGTCGGAGTTGCTGTCTCAATAACCGCAATCATCCTGGCTACGGCACGTTGTCGTCGCGGGGCCGTATGCCGGTCCAGCTAGCGACGCAGCCCTGCCAGGCACTAAAGTACGAGAGTGAGTGGTCTGCTGCAATGCGTCTGTTTGAAACAGAGTCAACGCATAGCAGCGCCCGACGAGATCACCGGTTGCCGTGACCTCGTCCCTTTCCCTTACCGCCACCATGGCCTGCACTCTTGCCGTTGCGTCGACCTTCGTCCTGGCTCTGACGGCGGCCCATCTCATCGTGATTCGGCTTTCCGTGGTCATGGGGGTCAACTCGGTCGCCATGATTAGGATTGATGCGAGAGTTAGCCTTGTGATCGCTCGCCACATGATCCCAATCGCGGTCCTTCTCGAAGCGTGTAAAGACCTCTCCAGGGCCTCTGTGCGATTCCTTGGCGATGTGGCACGCGGCCAAAACGTCGCTCATCGAGCCGCCGCGCTTCTTGATGCTCCGTATTTCTGCGTCCTTAGCGCCGTAGCGCTCCTTGCAAATAGAGGTCCAGATTGCGTCTTTGTCAAACTCGCCGGACTTGCGAAGCTTGTTGAACGTGCCGGGGTGCATTCCCAGCTTATGCGCTATTTGGCCCCACCCCAGGCCTTGCCGACGCAACTTCCAGACATCGTCCGCAGAACGGCCGGTATGCTTGCAGACAGAGAAGAGCGGCGCGAGATCGAACGCGCTCTGTTGCGACCGTTCTTGGAAGTCGATGGCAAGCTGGGCTCGGATGCCATACCTGTCGGCAATGATGGCAAGGCCGATGCGATCGAATAGGTTCTCGGCAACAGAGGCCGTCGGCAGCATGATTGCTGCAGCCGCGGCCACTACCACAAGAAGGTTTGATGTCATTCTGGTCATCTAGATCACTCCCTTCGCGATGCGCTCTGCGCGGTGGCGCAAACGTCTGCAAGGTTTCATTCCATGGAAGCGGCAAGTATCGTAGGTGTCCGAGCGCGTTTCCGGGTACGTATGGGGCGACATGGCACCGAGTCAGGAGACTCTTGTGGCCACTGGGCATGAACTCGCGGCGGCAATGAACGCACCTGTGTGCAACTGAGCCGTTTATCGCAGAACGTTGTATAATCTCCAACATCCTGAATAGGTCGCGAACCACGGACGAAGGCAGCAGCAGCCTTGCGACGGTCGGCTCGTCGTGACTATTTTCGAGCTAGCAGATCCCAAACTACGAGGTGCCTCCCAGAAATGGTCGATCCCAAGGTCTTTCGCAGCTACGACATTCGTGCCATTGTGCCGTATCTGGTGGACGAATCCAGCGTCTACTTCGGCAAGGTGCATGATGCCGATGCTTTCCAGGCGCCGCTTGAGCCGGATGGCGTCTATGAGATTGGCCGAGGACTGGCAAAGCTGTTTGGCGAGCCGAAAGTGGCTATTGGCTACGATGCGCGCC
>VFKD01000486.1 GCA_009885735.1 bacterium | reverse complement strand
TGGTGCTCGTGACCGTGGGCTGCGGCGATGCCCGTGCGCAGTTCCACGCCGAGCGAGGTGCCATAGAGCGAGTTCTCGATGTCATGTGTCGCCAGAGCGTTGCCGGCAAACAGTACGTCGATCCAGCCGGCCCGGATGATGGCCTCGAGGCACCGTCCCGCGCCGGTGTGGACGATTGCGGGTCCGCCTACGAAGAGCGTGCGCCTGCCTTCGGCCCGCGCGGATATCATGCCCTGGACAACGGCCTCCACGATCAGCTCCTTGGGTCTCTCCGTGGAGACCTCGCTCCCCATGAAGCTGAAGATGCTGTCCGGATCGCGTCTGGCGACGGGACGCACCCGCACGCCGATATCGCCCACCACAATCCGGTCGCCTCTTTGGACTCGGATGATTGGCACACAGACGGCCCTTGTGTCTCGGTCCGCGCCCTCAAGGAGGATGGCGCAGTCCATCTCAATGTCGGCGACGGTGAGCCAAGCGCCTTTTAGGTAAACCTCCGTATCGAGATTTGTGGTGGCGTAGAAACCATCCGGAAAAACGCCGTCGGCAGGCGCCGATTCTGTATTGATCTCAGCAGTGGGCCTGCTGGCGCCGTGCTGCCCAATCTGGTGGAGAATCTCGTCGAGTAGGCCCTCCGACGGTGCGCTGATACAGATGTCGGCATGGCTCTGATCAGTTCTTGTGGGGCCGATGACGAACCGAGTGATCTCGTAGTTGCCTCCAAGCTGCAAGACGAGGTCCAGGACTTTCGAGAGAGTCAGTGAGTCGATGATGTGGCCCTCAAGATGGACCGTCTCAGATGCCAAGTATTTCTCCAGGGTGCAGCCGCGTGGTTCAGGTGACCGATATTGGTCTGTACAAGGGGAGCGTGCGCTCATCACACAGCCCCATCTGAGTATACCTGCCTCTAGAATGTGCTCTCAAATCAGTGGTAACGACAGAACGTCTATGAGCCGAAGATATTCATTGGACGGTCACGACGCCGCCGGAGGCGCAAGGTTGACACTCCATATGAAACACGAGAATGGACCGGCTGGAAACATAGAGGAGAAGGCGCCACGCCCATGATGCGAGAAGTTAAATCCCTACAGATAGACCGCGAGGTCTTTGCTCAAACGCTGGAGAAGAAGCTGGCCGACCTGCCCCCGCTTCCCACCGTCGTGACCCGCATTATGCAGACCGTGAACGACCCGGACACATCGGCGGAGGATCTGAACCGCCTGATCTCCTTGGACCAGGGCCTGTCGTCGCGCATGCTGCGAATCGTCAACTCTGCCTACTACGGGTTTCCGAAGCGCATCAGCACCATCACGCATGCCGTCGTCATTTTGGGCTTCAACACGGTGCGCAACCTAGTCCTCGGCGTATCCGCATTTGGGATGCTCGGCCAGAAGGGCGCAGCGGGCGGCCTTGATCGCACTCTGTTCTGGCGTCACTCCATCGCATCCGCGGTGGGCGCAAGCATCTTGGCAAAGAAGCGCAACCCCAAGACGCGCTCGGCGCTGGAGGAGGCGTTCCTTGGCGGCCTTCTGCACGACATCGGAGAGATCTTTCTCGACAGCTACTTCCCGGTTCCCTACGCCGTAGCGATGGCATTCGCCGCCCGCCAAGGCGTGTCGACCTTCGAGGCTCAGCAGAAGGTGATGACCATCGACTATCAGACGGTGGGCCGCAAGATTGGCGAGCATTGGAACTTCCCCGCCTCCATGGTGGCGACGATTGGCGGCCATCGTTCACCCGTGGTGAATACGGAGTTCTTTGAACACCAGGCAATTGCGCATGCCGCGGACTATCTCGCGTGGATCAGTGGCTACGGCTCCGTCGAGGGATTGCCCGCTCCAGAGTTGGCCCCTCAGGTTCGCGAATGGCTTGGGTTCACGGCCGCCGACTTTGAAGCGCTTCAAGAAGAACTCACCAAGCAGTTCGCCGCTGCGGAGGACATGCTTCAGCTCGCTGCGTAGGGCAGTTCGGACCAAACCGTTGTGCTTACTGGTGTGCGCGCTCTTCACAGAGCGCGCACATCTGCTTGTCTAGGGCGGCCCGGCATTCGCTCATCCGCCCGGCGTCGAGCACTATGGCGTCGGTGTGCGCCAGCGGATGCGTCGCGCACCAGGCGCTTGCCTCGACATATACCGCAGTTCCGCGCTTGAGCGCCTCCAAACAGCGTCGATGCATCTGACCCCCTGGGCGCAGCTCTCCCGCGATCACGACGCCTGCAAGGGCGAACACTACGGAGTCGCGAATTCGGTTGTTGGTTCCCTGGCCGTGAGCGCACAGCGGGAATGGGGAGAGAGTGAGGTCCGTGAGCGGATCGTAGGAGGGGCCCCAGATGGCTGCAGCGGGGAACAGCTCTCGGGAGAGATCGCCGCCGAATGCCTCGAGAATTCCTCGGTCAACGACATAGCAGATTCCGACGCCCCTCCGGCGCGCCAGCAGTGCGAGGCGCTGATAGGTCGAGCGATTGTGGCCGGTTACTGGACGGAAGCCGACGTCCAGGGCGATCTCGGCAAGCGCGTC
>VFKD01000523.1 GCA_009885735.1 bacterium | reverse complement strand
TGAAAAGGAGTCGAGATGAACTCAACCACAATTACACACGCCGTTCTGACTGCGTGCGCGCTGTTCATATTATGGCCGTTGCAGGCCGGCGCGCAAGCCCTGGATGCCTCGGAGCTGAAGTCCGAACTCGACGGTGTGCTTACCGCCGATGCCGGCATCGCCTTGTCCGCAAGGCTGCACAAGCAGTTCGGCAAGGATAAGCTGGCTGCTGGAGTGATGCTGCGCGGTGGCGCGCTTGACGTGGCGTGGGCGATAGATGCACCTGGAGCTGCCGCCGCACCATCTGTTGCCTCTGCCGACGGCTCGTTCAGGCTCGCGCTCCACCGGCTCGGAGCGACCAACGTCTACGCGGGGGCGACCACCCTGCCTAGCGGCACGGGAATATCATGGTCTATTGATGTGGATGGCGCGACGAAGGGACGCGGGCAGCTCGAAGTCTATACGGTTGATCCGCTGACGCTGGCTGACGCGACCGTGCCGAAGGGCAAGCTAACCCAGCGGGCGGCTTGGGAGAGCAAGGTGTTTGACGGCACCAAGCGAGACTGGTGGGTCTATATTCCAGCGCAGTACAACGCGGATAGTCCGGCTTGCGTGATGGTCTTTCAAGATGGCGCCTCCTACCGCGACGTGGTGCAGACCGTGTTCGACAATCTGATAGCCAGGGGCGATATGCCGGTGACGGTTGCGATCCTCCTAAACCCTGGTGCTTTCGCGGATGGCCGCAGCAACCGGAGCTTCGAGTACGACACTCTGAGCGACCAGTATGCGAGGTTTCTGCTCGAAGAGATCCTGCCGGAAGTCTCAAAGACAGTGAAGCTTCGGACAGATGCATCCAGCCGCGCCATCTCCGGCATCTCGAGCGGCGGCATCTGTGCGTTCACGGCGGCGTGGGAACGGCCCAATGAGTTCAGCAAGGTGCTCTCTTGGGTGGGCAGCTTCACGAACATTGCCAGCGGGTCGTCGCTGCGAGAAGGTGGCCACAACTACCAGGCGCTTATTCGCAAGACGAACCCGAAGCCCATCCGCGTCTTCCTTCAGGATGGCTCAAACGATCTGGACAATAATCACGGCAATTGGCCGCTGGCAAACCAGGAGATGGCGAAGTCGCTTGCGTTCAAGAGCTACGACAACGAGTTTGTCTACGGCCAAGGGTTCCACAGCGCAGCGCACGGAAGGGCGATCTTTCCTGCGTCGCTCAAGTGGCTTTGGAGGGACTACAAGCCATAGGGTGGGACTATTCTCAATGTGGACAGGGTGGACGCGGTTGAAACCGGAAAGGAAACCCGAAATGAAGAGCTATGGTTCGAGGCGAGTGGTTGTTTTGTCAGCAATGGTCTGCGCGCTCGTGGCATCCGTGTCAGGTGTGCAGGCTCAGGACCAGGAAACCGCAATCAATCCGATTGCGGACCCGAGGCTCACGGTCGCCGTGGGTCTCAAACTGAAGTTCAAGTCCTTCACGGACTTGTGCAATGAGCTCCGCACGCGAACGGGTGTTGCGATCTCGGCCTCTCCGGGCGTGGCGGACGACAACGTCACAGTTCTTTGCAAGCCTCGCTCGCTCGCATCCGTCCTGCAACGAGTTGAGGACCTTTTCGGCTTCACCTGGGTTCGGACGGGCGCAGTGAGAGATTACCGATATGAGCTGACGCAGACCGAATCGTCGCTGAGGCGAGAGGCAGCGCTCCGGCAAAGGACGCTGAGGGCGGCTCAGTTTGCGCTTGACCGGGAGGCTGAGGAGTATCGGAAGCTGATTGCCCTTACGGACGAAGAGCGCAGGGACCTAGGTTCACGGGCAGATCCGCAGACTCGGACTCGTCTGGAGAGCCTCGGGTACGGAGCGGATACTGCGGTTATGGTCTACCACAACCTGTCGCAAGTCCAAAAGGACCAGATCTTCGCCGGCAACAAAGTCGCCCTACACTCGCACCCTTCTAGGGGTGAATCTCCCATTCCGGATGGGGCTATGGCCGGCATTGACAAACGAATGTCGCGGATTTACGTCAATCAGCAACCGGACCGTACGGAAGTACACTACTCAGTTCCAGTAGGTGTTCCCTCTCCTGCGGGCCAGCCCTTGAACACGCTAGTGGGAGCAGGAGCTCGAATCGTCATGTCCGCGAATGAGGGCGAGCTTGGAGATGTTAGCCTCATCGCGGCGACAACCTGGCACGCGGACGTACTGCGCATGCCCCAAGTGTCGATGTCCGGGATCACAGCACGGGCTGAAGATGTCGAACATCCGGAGAATGCCAAGCACAACGCCGCGCTGAAAGGAGTATCCACCTTTACCCATCAGGTTGCGTGGGTAGTGCAGCCAAGCTGCAAGACCGTCGCGAAGCATCGCGGCCCTCTCGTCAACCCAGCATCAACCCGTGCTGATGTACTCGAGGCGATTCATCTCGCGACAGGAGCAGACGTCATTGGGGACTCGTTTGCACGATTCTTTGCACCGCCTGACCTGTCGGTCTCTGGACAAAACCTCTTTGAGTCGCTCTGCAGCGTGGGCGATCACATGCGCATGCGGTGGTCGCGTGCCGATGGGTGGCTTACTTTTCGAACGACGACCTACTTTTTCGAGAGATTGGCGGACGTGCCGAATCGGCTTCTGGAAAGGTGGTCGGCCGCTCGCGTTTCGAAGAAGACCCTCCAGGTGCAGGAGATGCTAGAGGTCGCCGCACTTTCGGACCGTCAACTCAGCAACAGGCGCGAGGCAGAGCGAGCGATGGGCTGTTATGGCCTACAGGAGTGGAGTGAGCTGCGTGATCCCGAGGTTCGTCCGCACTGGCGGCTCGCCGCAGGGTTTCCTGCAGCCGCTCGCGCACGACTATGTTCGTCGAACGGCTTGATGGTGGCGACGCTGCCCAGGGAGCATCAAACGAGGGTTATGAGCGTATTGCAGGCTGAGGGCGGTGACCCTTCGCTAAATTCGCGGACTCTCGCCGCAGTCAGAATACGTCTCTTGTTGCCCGAGCCGATCGCTCCAGAGGCGACTCCGCGCAAGCGCGGTACGAAGAAGGCGCGCACGGACATAACATTTCTGTACACCTTTGATGAGAGCACGAAGACAGCCTGGACTCTCGAGAGGGGCGAAAACCACAAGTCGACGAGCAGGGAGTAGAGCGAGGGGGTTCACACCGATTCGATAGCGGCCGTTGACCGTGGCTCGCACGGGGACGTTCGCCATCCGCAGATTCATTGGCCGTAAACGCCAAGGCTGAATGGCCTGCGGCCGGCAACGACAAACGGCCATGAGACGTGGGTTGTGCGCGGATCGCGCGAGCCCGTATCGCAAGAGCCGCATCGCTTCCATTCATGAGCCGTTTGCCGCTACCGGCGTCGAAGGCGTCATGCAGGGTCGCCATTTACGGGCGGTCGTTGGTAGCGTCTAGGTCTAGGTCGGGCTCAATGGTCGACACGAATGTCCCTTCAGCGTGGTGCTGCTTCTGATTAGCGATGTAGTGGCGCACTGCGGCAACGTCCATAGGCGAGACGCTGAATGCGCCGTACCCGGACTGCCAACCAAACCCTGTGTCGGGCACGAGGTTTCGCGCGACGGTCGATGAAACGCCCTTGATTTGGCCGGCGAGTGACGCGACGCTAAGCGTCCGTGGAAGTCGAATCAATAGATGGACATGGTCTTCTGTACCACCGATGCACAATACTATGCAGCCGAGTTTCTTGGCTTCAGAAACAATGGCTCTGTGGGTAGGGCGCTCGATTGCTGTTGTCATGAGCGGCAACCGTCGGAATGTGGTCCAGACAAGATGTATGTAGACCTCGGAAGTGCTTGATGACATGCAACAACTTTCGATGACGAACCCGATTATCCTGCGTTGGTCCTTGGCCGTAAACGCCAAGGCTGAATGGCCTGCGGCCGGGAACGGCAAACGGCCAGGGGACGTGTGCTGTTCGCAGTGCCCGGGACAAAGGCGGTAAACGGATCAATCGGTCCGCACCATTACCGACCGTGAGTCGTTTGCCGTTTCCGGCGCCGCAGGCGTCATTCAGGGCCGCCGTTTATGGGCGGTCGATATGCGTACGGTTGATGTACAGGCGGTCGATGTGTGCGCTGTCGATGTGCGGGCGATCGAGGTATGGGCGGTCGATATGCGTACGGTTGATGTACAGGCGGTCAATGTGTGCGCTGTCGATGTGCGGGCGATCGAGGTACGGGCGGCCGATATGCGCACGGTTGATGTACAGGCGGTCGATGTGTGCGCTGTCGATGTGCGGGCGATCGAGGTACGGGCGGCCGATATGCGCACGGTTGATGTGCATACGGTCCATGTGCGGGTGGTCGACATACGGGCGGTCGATGTGCGTGCGGGTGATGCCCGGGCTGCCGATCTTCGCGACGCTAGACTGTGGAATGCCGATAGACGTGCAATCCATCTACGCGGTCGAGACGCTTCAGGCCGATTGGCAGGCCTGTGACGTCCGCGGACATCAATGAAAGCAAAGAGCCCGCACCTCTCGGTGCGGGCTCTTCTCGTGCTGTATGGTGGGTCGTATAGGACTCGAACCTATGGCCCGCTGATTAAGAGTCAGCTGCTCTACCAACTGAGCTAACGACCCATGCGCCGCCTAGTATACCAGACCGCCATCTGCTCGCGCAAGGCCGATGTGGTGCTAACGACAGCAATGCCATTTGGCTCAGTTCGCAGATGCGTCTAGCCGTGGGTCTCCTGGCCGTCACCCGCCGTCCACATGGATGCGGACGCAGAGGGCGAACTGCCTGCGGCAATTGCGGGCGCGCAAACGATTGCAACTGCGCACAGCGCGAATGTAAAAGCCAGTATGCGGCCGAGCCGCCATTTGAGTTTCATTGTGTCTGCTGCTCCTTTCCCAACTCCTCCTCCAGCCAGCTCCACCAACTAATCAGGTCTGCATCGCGCACCTGAAAGAGGGTCTGGAGGAACTTCTCCGCAGTGCACCTCGGAGCGTTCGTGTGAACAACTGTTTCCAAAACGTCTCGCGCTTCAGAATAGTATCGGTCCTTGGCATAGGCGAGTATCAGGTTGCACGCTCGCATTGGGGTGGGCCGCTGCATCGCCAGCTTTGCGTAGAGCGTCGCCTGAGCGATATTTCGGTCTCGGTTTCGCCCTGCGTCAAACCAGGTTAAGTAGATATCGGCTGCATTCGTGGCGGCGATCAGCCGATCATCTCCACTTGGGTCGCGGTCGATGATGGTCAGGTACGTTCGCAGCGCGTCCCTCAGGTTGCCGAGGCGGCTGTAGACCACGCCCACCTCGTTCAGAGCCTCCAAGAACGACGGGTCGGCCTCGTGGGTTGAGCGGAAAAGCTGCAGCGCCTCTTCCAGTCGCCCCGATTCGCGTGCGGAGCGAGCTCGCTCATAGAGCTCGCGGGCGACCGGGGTTTTCGGCGACGAGCGCTCTACGGTGTAGAGGTCCAGCACGCGCATCGTCTGCCGAAGCTCGGGCGAGGGCGGCGCCGCATTCGACGCGGCCGTCACATCGTTCACTATGGCTTCATCTGCGCCGTCATCTGCTCTCTCGGCGGCACGAGATGCCCAGCCCGTGCCCATTAGCCTACGGAATAGAGACTGTTGGCGCTCGCCACTGAGTGCGTTTGCGGGTTGGGGGTGCCTGCGCACGCGACCACTCCTCTTCTGCTTCAAGAGTTGAATAAACGGATTATCGGCTTCGCATTCGCGCCGAAGGATAGTTGCAAGCGCCGCGCGGGCTCGGCAGAGGGTCTGGCGCTCGCGGTCGGAATCGGGAGTGACGAATGCGCCTTCCTCGCGCTCCTTGGAGCGAGCCATATCTCGCGCTAGGGCGTGGAGATAGTTTTGAGGCATCGTCTTGAGCGCCGTTCCTAATGCACTGCGAAGGTCCAGTTGGTCCGCTGCGCGAACTGCGGCGAGTTCCGGTTGGTTTGCCTCGTCGTCGTCCGCTACTGTGTCTCCAAGCGTGATCCCCAGGTCCGAGTTCGGCGATCTCACCGGGGCGTCGAGTGAGACTGTATGAATCTCTCTGCGAGACTTGCGAAGCTCGTCGAGCACAACCGACTTCACGGCTCGCGCCAAGTAGGCTGCGCCGTCTGGGAAGAGCGTGGGAAGGCTCGCCTCGAAGGTGCTGTCTCCACGCTTTGTATAGAGCCTCACGGCCACCCGGGCCATCTTCATGCAAGCGGTGTCCAGCGCGACAAAGCAGTCGTTCGCGCTGAGCCTCGTTGCAGAGCTGGAGACAGTTGCAGCCTGCCGGTGTGCTGTGAGCAGAGAAATTGCGCGCGCGCCGAATAGCGCGTGTATCGCACTCGCAGCCTCGCCTAGTTCCGGCGCAGCCGAGACAGCGGGCGGCGAGAAGGCGGTTCCATAAAGTTGTGCGGTTCGGGTGGCCATCTGCAGCCTCCTCCGACAAATTCCTATCGGTCAGCGTGACGCAATATGCTGCGTCTCTACGTCCTACGAATCCCTACACTCAGTGTGACGCTTCTTATACAGAAATGTTCGCAAAGGAGCCCCAACACGGCGGACCTACACTGATTGACGAGGATCGATGGCAATTGGTTACGCGGATATGCCTATTCGTGAAGAGCCAATGCGCCCTCCGCCTCGCGAGGATCGACCATCTCCAAATCTCGGACACCGTCAACGTCTGTCCAGACGCCGCAAGGACCCCCATGCTCGCTGATCCCAAGCGCGACCTCCGTGCCGTCCATGCGCAAGACGGGGTGATAATAGGCAGCTACCTGCTCTGCATTCCCTGTGACGTAGTGCCCAATCAGTGCGCGCCGGAATCTGTCTGTCGTTAAGTTCGGCAGGCTGCCGTGGATCACGGAGCCGTTGAAGAACAGCACGTCGCCCGGCTCCATCTCTACAGGTACTGGCGCAAGGTGATCGGGCAGCGGCACAGTGACGTCCGTGAAACTGACCGTTGTGTCCGCTGTCTGCGTGCAGAGCACCGGCAGTTTTGCGCTTCCGGGAACGACGAGAAGGCAGCCGTTCTGGGTGTCGCACGTATCCAGGGCCATCCATGCGGCCACGCAGGTTCCGGGCTGCGTGCGAAGATAGAACTGGTCTTGGTGAAGCGCTTGGCCTCGCGCTCCTGGCGGCTTAAAGTAGAGCATCGTCTGCGTTGCGTATGGTTCGCTGCCCGTCAGGGCGGTTATCCAGGCGTTCAGCCGTGCATCTGTCATCCACCGAAGGGAGACTTCGTCCCAGCGGTGCATGTGGATCATTCGCGGGAACTTCTTGAGTGGATCGTTCGAGCCGATATCCACTCCGCCGGAATCTCCGGGGTATGAGCCTGCCGCGCGCATGGTCATATAGTGGTCGATGTAGGCGGCCACTTCAGCAGGGCTGAAGACCGCGGGTGCGAGGACGTATCCGTCGCGTTCGAACTGGTCGATCTGAAGCTGAGATGGGTTGGTCAAGTCCAGTGTTCTCCAATGATAGTCGTACAACCTGTTCGTCCCGAGTACCCATCACAACATTTGCGACTAAGAAGACAATAAACAGCCATCGGTAAATTCGCCGGCCACAATCCCGATGCCTGCGAGCGGGGTGTCCACGCAGGTGGACACTGGGCTTTAGCCACCCAGCGATGGACTTCAGTCCGTCGTTGCCAGGCGTTACGAGAGTCCGTCGGAATGAATTCCGCGGCTGGGTGGCCTTCGGCCTATTGTCCATCTTC
>VFKD01000474.1 GCA_009885735.1 bacterium | reverse complement strand
TTGCGCAGAGGAACCAATACCCTGCTATTGATGTTCTGCAGAGCGTCTCCAGAGTCATGCCCAGTGTCACGTCCGACGATCATCGAGATGCCGCTGCGGAGCTTCGCCGTCTACTCGCGGCCTACCGCGATGCGCAAGACCTCATCCGGATTGGCGCCTATGTGCCAGGCGCGGACAAGGCCATTGATCGCGCACGAGAACTAATGCCAAGCATCGAGACGTTTCTTCGGCAGAGTCCTTTTGAGTGTACTACCCTCGGCGGCTGCTTGGAGGACCTGAAAGCGATCTTCACAGATGCGAAGGTTTAAGTTCCATCTAGAAGCGGTGGCAAAGCACCGTTCCATTATCGAAGCGCTGAGGCTGCACGAATTTGTCATGGCGCAAGGCCGTGTCCAAGAGTCGAGGACGCGAATTGAGGCGATAAGGGCGGACTTGGGAGCAGCGCCTGTCTCAGCTTCACCCGCCGCAATGCTGGACGATCGGCGGCAGTGGGACGCATACCTGGAACGTCGTTTCTTGGACCTCGATCTGGAACTAGGATTCAGGTCCGAACTCGAGCTACGAATGAATACAGCGCGGGAGGCTCTGCTTGCGGCCAACCGCGCCAGCGAGTCGATACAGCAAATACGAACCCGCGCGATCGAGAAGCACAGACTTGACGAGATATCGGAGGAACAGGCCGATCTCGATGATATAGTACGTACCCGTGCGGCATAGTCAGCCATCCTTCATGCACAGAAGTCCTGGCGCCAGTGCGTCCTCGTCCGATTGCCGGACGTTTGCAAAGCAGGTAGAGAGTGATGGAGATATCGGATGAGTCTTGATAGCGTCTTAGCTCGAATCGGCGAAATCCAGAGTACGATAGAAGGGCTTGCCGCACCCGTAAAGGCGCGAGAATCGCTCGATACAGGTTCGACGGACAAACCCAATGCCGGAGCACACTCGCCATTTAAGGTAGCGTTGAACGAGGCGATTACGAAGGGCAGCGTGCGACCCGTACTCGGCTCACTTCCGCCTTACATCGAAGGCCTGATATCCAAGCACGCAAGCGCAATGGGTGTGGATCCTCACCTCGTTCGGGCAGTCCTGACAGCCGAATCTGATGGCAAGCCGAAGAGCGTTTCGTCGAAGGGCGCGATGGGGCTGATGCAGCTCACCAAAGAGGAGTGCCAGGAGTATGGTATTCAGGATCCCTTCGATCCTGATGAGAACATCCGCGGCGGCGTGCGGCAATTAGCCGAGAAGCTGAAGCGGTATCACGGCGACATTCCGCTCACGCTTGCGGCATACAATGCGGGGAGTGGACGAGTAAAGCAATACAACGGGATTCCTCCGTTTCCAGAAACCCTGAATTACATCTCGCGGGTTACGGATCTTATGACGCGCTATCGTGGCACGGTTGCTGCCAGGTAGGGACTATCCGATTCAACTTTTAGTCCGCATGGACCTGATAGGGTTGTCCGCTTCACCGGCTATGTCCCTTGAGTCCCAAAAGATGTTGTCGTTGTGTCAAGTTTCGAGACCAGGTCCAGATGCTCTGTCCATCGCAACGGCTCCATCATTGTCACCCTGAGCGACGCGGCAGCCGTATCGCCGCGAAGTCGAAGGGGCCGCCCGCGGTAGCGATGATACAGCCGGATGCTTCGTTCCCGCTAACACCATGCGGGAATGACGCGCTTCCAAACGGCGGAAGCTCCGCTCAGCATGATAAGATCGTCCAAGAACGAATCCCTGCCGAGTGGGTCAGGTTTCGGGAACACCTACAACTCGTTGGCCTGAGGCGAAGCCTCGTTAGGCTTGAATTGGAGAGAGTAGATGAAGTGGATAGTGATCATCCTCGTCGTGTGCGCGCTTGTGGGTGGTGGACTGTTTGGCGCCAAGAAGTTGGGATTGCCGCCATTCGCCAAGAGCGCTAAAGGCAAGCAATCGGCTAAGGAGAAGGCGGCACATAGCGCTAAGCCAAAGGAAGGGGCTCCCGCAGAAGCGGCGCCGAATGCAGACCCACCCCACGGTCAGCGTGCGGATGCGACGAATGCAGTGGTGAAGGCCGAACAGTCACAGTTGGAGCCAGCCGCTGGCGGCGCCACTTCAGCCAAGCAGGCCGATGCTCATTTGAAGGCGCCTACGGGAACCATCTCCACCGATACAATTGCTAAGGACACTGTAGACGACAAAAGCGTGGCGCGGCTGGCGCTCGTTTACGAACAGATGCCGGCATCCGGGGCTGCGGAGATTATCCTTAAGCTGCCGAGCAATTTACAGCTCAGGCTGCTAGGCAAAATGGATGAACAAAAGGTGAGCAAATTGCTGTTAAGCGTTCCAGCGGATAAGGCGTCCGAATTGACGGTGGCAATGGCACGGTCTGCTGTAGCGCCCTGACGCGAAGTCTTCTGGGCGCCGATAATGTGAATAGAAGATCTGATCAGAGAGGAGGTGAATTGAAGGTGACAAGTACAATTCCGATAGTTGCTGAACTTGGCAAGGGACTTGTGGAACCAGCAGCGCAGCATATTGGTGTCCACATTCCGGCGAATGTAGTTCCTAACGGGTTTGCTGCACTTGTGCTGCAAGCAGTGCTCGCGCCAGGTCAGGGCTCACCGATAGCCGGACTACCCGTTGGTGTGGCTGCGAATGATCCCAGCTTACTCGCGCCGCTGCCCTTGAATGGCGCAATACTATCGCCTCTGGAAGTTCCATCGGGTCAACAGGCTTCAAGTCCTGTTGAAAGTTCGGAGTCGTCGGTGGATAAGAATGCACATGCATCGGCTGAGCTTCTGGCGCTCATCGCATCCATGCAAGGTATTCCCTGTGGGCAACAGGTAAGTCAGGTTCCCGCAGGTCTGCAGCCTCTCGGTTTGGGGGCAGGCTCAGGTGATGTTGTTGTGGTTGAACGAGAGTTGTTTCCGACACACTCAAGTGTGCAAGGCCGCGCCGGGCCGTTAATCTACAAGGACGATTGGCCTCCTGGAAATGCAGGAATGGTTGAGCGGAGCGATGTTAAGGGAGAAGCAGTGGACACCTGGCCAATGACGGCCGGTGAGCTGAAAACCCTCCCACAGTCTATCCTCTCAGGCGACTCGGTTCGTGTACCCATTGTGTCTCCAAGTCTTGGGGAGCCACTGGGTAGTGCGAGACCTGTTCCTGTCTCGCCCCCTTTGGGTGAGGCGCAACTGGCAGTTCCTCAACAGCGTGAAGACATCTTCGCTGCTGCACCTGCTGTGCATATCAACAAGCCCGAGTTACCCTCAGCCGATCAACAGGTTCGGGCCATGCTTGGGGTCGACGGGAAGGCTGTTCAGCCACAGGAGTTGCGTGGTCTGGACACCGGTTCAAACTCGTCGGCGGTAGAGGTGTCATCCGGCGATGGGGTGGGGATAGCTGTCTCAGACAATCCTTCGTCGAACGAACAGGATGCCAGTCGTTCTCATGAAGGCTCTTCGCAGAGTCGTCAAGCGCAGGTCATCGTGCCTGGCGAGAAGCCGGAGTCTATTGCAGTGCCGCCAGCCCATGAAGTTCAGGCGGTTGGCTCCGGCAGTGATTCGGCTGCGAAGCGACAGCGCGTGATGGACCAGGTGATAGAGCGCGTTGAAACGCTTCAGATCACTTCCGGACGGCAGGAAGTGTCGATCCGCCTCGAGCCCCAGCACCTGGGTAAGATCCATGTCACGATCGTGTCGAACGGCTCGGAAGTGTCGGCGCGAATGGTGGCGGAGACAAGTACGGCTGCGTCCGCGCTGCAGTCGGACAAGGGGCGACTTGAGGAGTCTCTGAAGGAGCGAGGATACAACCTCGAGCAGTTGGATGTTTCTCTCGGTCAGCAGTCGACGTTTAGCAGCTCGTCCCAACGGATGCCCTGGGATATGCGAGCGCAAGAGCAGTTACAGCGAACGGCGACCCCGTTCGCTGCCACTACCGAGATGCTGCCACGGATGGCGGCTCTCTCGGTTGGTCAACCGGTCGGCCGGCTAAACGTCCTCGTTTAGCCGGCGGATCACAAGGAGAAAGTAAATGGACGTTGGACAGATTAGCGCTGCACAGCCGTCTGCGTCACTCGCAGGCGCCATCGCGGGAAATCAGAAGCTTGGGCAGCAGCAGTTCTTGAATCTGCTGATCACTCAGCTTACGCACCAAGATCCGCTCAATCCGCAGGAGGACAAAGAGTTTGTAGCGCAAATGGCGCAGTTCTCGTCGCTGGAGGGTATGACGAGCCTGAACGCAACTATGGGTAAACTCCAGAGTGCCGCGATGCTCGGCAAAACAGTTGACGCCCAGGTAGTTACCGATGGGCTGCCGTCGAGCATCACCGGCAAGGTGAGTGCGCTTGCCTTCCGTTCGGATGGAGTTCACCTCACGGTGAACGGACGCGACCTTACGATGGATCAGGTTGTGAACGTAAGAGAGCAATAGGAGTAGAGAGATGGCCTCAGATCCGTTTCGTGTAGGAGACCGACCACTTGGTCCGTTGGGTCCAGTTGCACCGCAGGGGCGCGCCGCACCGGCTCCGGCGGCAGGGGCTCCGTCATTTGCCGATATCCTGGCACGTGCACAGGCGGACCAAAGCTCGGAACTCAAATTCTCTGCTCATGCCCAGACGCGAATAGCATCGAGAGAGATACCCGTAGGTCCGGAAGACCTGCAGCGCATCGGCGGAGCAATCGACAGGGCAGCTACCAAGGGCTCCCGGTCGTCACTCATCCTGCTTGATGATGCAGCATTCGTGGTTAGCGTGCCAAACAGGACAGTGATAACAGTCGTCGACAAAGCAGGATTAAAGGAGAATGTCTTCACCAACATAGACAGCGCAGTTATCGCCTAACCTTGCTCGGGCCGGACCGCCGTCTGCAAGACGAGGAGGCCCAGGCGTTCGCCTGATTGTGCGAACGCCACTTTCAAACGGAGGTCAGTTTAAGATGCTTCAAGCCATGTTTTCGGGTGTCAGCGGAATGCAGGCGCACCAGACTCAGATGGGCGTAATCGGCAACAACATTGCCAATGTCAATACGGTCGGCTTTAAGGCGGGTCGGGTTTCGTTTCAGGATCAGCTCTCGCAGACGGTGCGTGCTGGAGGAGCGCCGGCGGCGGAGGGACCTGGTGGCCAGAATCCTGCCCAGGTGGGGCTCGGCGTCACTCTCGGCTCCATCGACACCATCCTCACGCAAGGAAACCTGCAGTCCACCGGGAAAGGGAGCGACCTCGCCATTCAAGGCAGCGGCCTCTTCCTCGTGTCGGACGGACAGAAGGTGGTCTTCACTCGTAATGGCGCCTTCGACTTGGACAGTACCGGCGCCATGGTTAATCAGGCGACCGGACAGCGGCTGCTTGGATACCAAGCGGACAGCGTTGGCCAGATTGACCCGTCGCAGCCGATTACGCCGAGCAGCACGATACGAATTCCGATTGGTACGCTGAGCGATGCTAAAGCCACATCCGCAGCCCACTTCAGCGGTAATCTGGATGCGAGCGCCGCGCTCTACTCTACACGTGTCGATTTCACGGGCAACCTAGGCGAAACCGCTCCGGCGGCCTCAATCCTTCAGAGCGTATCCACTGTCTATGATTCGCTGGGAAATGCGCACTCTGTGCAGACCATCTTCTCGAATCCGGTCGACTCTCCCAGCGGCGCGGGCGTGCCCGCAGGGGCAACGAGATCATGGGACGTTGAGATAAAGGTAGACAGCGTCTCGGCCTTCAACAGCGCAGCCGGCAAGAGCAAGCTCTATCGTGTCGGTACGGAGTGGCAGTTTGCGGATGCTTCCGGAACCCCGCTTGGCTCTCGTCTCTCGCTGAACGGCGGTGCGGCTGCCAATGAGGCCGGACAGGTGCCTGGGCGCTCGGGGGCGTCGGCGTTCGACATAGACCTGAACTACGGAACAATTGGGGATGCCGGCGTAGGCATCGCGCTCTCGGGAGTGGCCAATGGTCAGACCGGCTCGAGCCCAACGTGGGGCGCCACGACTCGCGCCTATGACTCGCTGGGTGTGGTTCACCTTCTGCAGTTCAAGTACACCCGAGAACACTTAGGACCTGGCGCGCCGCTTGGCGCTACATCCAGGTGGAACTGGACTGCTACGGAATCCGGTGCGGTGCTTGGGAACCACGACGCTGTTGGAAACTCTCCGCTCTACTTCGACAGCCTTGGCCAGCTCGTGGGCGGCGGCTCGCAGTTGATCACCGTGACGCCCTCAAATGGATCCTTGAGTCCATACACTGTGCGGTTGGACAACGACAAGTTGTCGCAACTGGCCTCCGACGCAACCGCGAGTGTAGACTCCCAAGACGGCTACCCGGCGAGCCCGCTCCAGAGCTTTGGAATCTCAGGAGACGGGCAGGTGACAGGCATCTACGGAAACGGGCAGACCCGCCTGCTTGGCCAGGTGGTCTTAGCGAACTTCTCAAATCCGTCCGGCCTCGATAAGATAGGCAACAACCTCTATCGGGAATCGAGCAATTCGGGCGCCGCACAGATAGGCGCGCCAAACCTTAATGGCCGCGGCAAGCTGGCAACGACATTCCTAGAGATGTCTAACGTGGACCTCTCACAGGAGTTCACCACTCTCATTGTCTCCCAACGCGGCTTCCAGGCCAATACGCGCATCATCTCGGTGGTGGACGACCTGCTCCAGGAGGTCATCAACCTCAAGCGTTAGCCCGCTGGCTGGACTTGAGACATTCGCGGGCGCTCGACCCTACGTCGAGCGCCCGCGGCTTGCGTACCGCTTTGGAGATACATCCAAACCTGGTGATATTGCAGTAGAACGTGGAACAAGAGGTCATTGAGATGTGATCTAGCCCGCTCTCGCGGCGCGGCCGGATTGGAGGAATTGGCGATGGCGGCAAAGGTAAAGGCAGAGGGCGCAGAGCCGAAGGCGAAGAAAGAGGGCGGCAAGCTGCCCATAATGCCAATCCTTGGCCTCGTGCTCCTGATGAATATGCTCATTGTCGGGAAAGTCTTCTTCATGAATGGTTCCGCTCCAAAAAAGGGCGGAGAGACTGCGGCACACAAGGAAGTGAAGCCCGAGGTGGGAGAGAAGATTACTCTCGAGGAGTTCATGCTCAACCTGGAGGATCCTGACGATAGGTTCGTTAGGTGTACCGTCGCCCTAGGCCTCAAGAAGGCCGCCAAGGCCAAGGAGATCGAGGAGAAGGAGATCGCTCCCATTCGAGACATCATCCTCACTGTCCTAATGACCCGGAGCCGCAAGGAACTGCGCTCGGAGGCGGGTCGTAAGAAGGTCAAGGACGAAATCCGAGACAAGATCAACGCGGAGATGAAGGAGAAACCGGTCGTAGAGGTCTACTTCACAAACTTCGCCACTCAGTAGTTCAGCGCTTCGCCGCGGCTCGTATATGCGCGGACAACCCTAATGCCGTTGCTCTGCCCTGCCGAGAATACTGTGCAGGGCGGCCCTCGTCGTCCGTACTCCCCCAAGGTCAGCGTCTGGAGGCATCGTCCTCGTGGTAGAGATACTCTCCCAATCCGAGATTGAAGCGCTCCTCGCGTCACTTACAGGCGAGGACGGCGGGACTGGAGCTGATGCTGGATCGTCCGGCGATTCAGGGCACGGCCTAGGTGTGCTTCCAGAGATACGCAGCGCGCGCGCCGAGAATCACGCGCTCATCTATGAGCTCTACGACTTTAGGCGGCCCGACAAGTTCTCGAAGGACCAGATGCGCACGCTGCAGATGCTTCACGAGACATTCGCGCGCTCCTTTGCGTCTTCGCTCTCTGCTTACCTAACGGTCGCCACACATATAGACCTTATCTCCGTAGAGCAGATTCCATACGATGAGTATAACCGCACGCTTACCAACTCGCTGATCAATGTCTTCAGCATGGCGCCGCTGGCGGGCCAGGCGATATTGGAGATCGAGTTCAGCGTGGCGCTCAGCATGATCGACCGGCTTCTGGGCGGCCCTGGAAACATGGTGAAGAACTCAAATGTTCTCACCGAGATTGAACAATCGCTTACCGACAGCATTGTGGCACGGGCTCTAAACGACCTAAAGCACGCCTGGGAGGGCGTTGCACGCTTCCAGCCAATTCACGAGTCCACCGAGATGCAGGCACAGTTTGTACAGATTGCGCCACCCAACGATGTGGTGGTCGCTATGTTGTTCGAGGTAAAGGTGGGCGATCTGCGCGGCGCAATGAGCATCTGTATTCCCTATGTGCTGCTGAAGCCGATCTCGGCGAAGTTCAGCGCGCACAGGTGGTTCTCGAGCGGCAAGAAGACAGGGTTCAGTCCCGCGGCGCCCATGTTGGTTCAACGGCTAGAGACTACTGCAATCGATTGTATGTGTCGGCTGGGAGTTGCCCCACTGACGGTTCGGGAGCTCCTTGACCTAAGCGTTGGAGACACGATTACACTGCAGCGAAAGGCCACGGATGAAGTGGACCTTGTAATAGGTGACGTCCTGAAGTTCAAGGGGCGGCCAGCTAAATCCGGACGAAAGCTGGCAATGCACATTAATCGGCCTGCAACGCCTGCAGACGCTGCTATGACCGGCGGCCGTGGATAGATCTAGCCTGTATTCGGAACTACTGAAGGATTTGACATGCAAGAGTTGACCCAGGCCGACGCACAACAGTTCCTAGACCGGTTTCAAGCGGTCAATGGCCCCCTCGAGGCTGCCTCCTGCGAGGCATTCGAGCGCCTGCTGCAGCTTGGTTCGCCAACAGTTGCAGTCGTGCCGATCGAAGAGTTGATCCTGTCTGATTCAAGCGCGCTTCAGGTATCGACCTCATTCGACGGTGTGGCGCCGGATGAAGCAGTCATCGCAGTTACTGGGCCAACTGCCGCGGCCCTACATGCCCTCCTGACGGGCGCGGATGCCTCCGACGTACCACCGACACTTACCGAAGGGCAGGAAGACCGCCTTGCCGGTGTGATGTCTGGAATAGCCCAGGGTATCGCCCAAGCCATAGCGGGCGACCTGGGGCGCAGCGTTCAGGCCGGTGCGATGGTCACTACGCACGGCCGACTTACGCTGCCCCCGGCCTTCGCCGCCGAGGGCGAGGCGTTGGTCGTCGAGTATCAGACCGAGGGCGACGAACTCCTCGGCGCGAAGATCAAGCTGGTATTCACGCCGGCGTTTGTGCGAGCCTATGTCTCCGCCGCAGAAGGCACCGGCGCCGACACCGCCTCAGCAGCGGATTCTGCGACGAACACTACTGTGGCGATGCCGGTCGCTCAGATGCCGCCGATAGCGGAGTCCGGGATGTACGGCACGGACGATGGCCAGGGCCTCTTCGCGCTTCCTGGAGGCCTATTTGCCGCAGAGTCCAGCGACCCAGCGGTGCGTGGGATTGAGCTAGTACTCGATATCCCACTCGACGTAACGGTTGAGCTTGGACGCACTCGAATGCTCATTAAGGACATTTTGGCGCTGGCATCCGGCTCCATTGTCGAGCTTGAGCGTGTCGCCGGCGAGCCGATCGATGTGCTGGTAAACGGCTGCTTGGTGGCGAAGGGCGAAGTCGTGGTGATCGACGATAACTACGGAATCCGAGTAACGGAGATCATCGGCCAGACCGAGAGACTCACAGCACTCGGCGCTCGTCGATAACCGAGTCATCCTCAGGCACTCACGTGCCCGCCCAGGCTGGGAAACACAATCAGAAATGGCCACAACGATGGCCTCCAACATCCTCGTTCCAGGGAGTAGGTGACCCATGAGAATCGCAATTTCGCTAGCCACTGCAATCGTTCTGTTTGCCGCATTGCCGTCTGCCGCCCAGGAGTCACTGAGCGCACCGAGCGGCATCATCAACTCGAATCAGGTGAATGTGCGCCTTGGTCCAGCGCGTGAGTACGACAAGGTAACGCAGCTTGGGCGCGGAGCCAAAGTCTCCGTCCTTGAGTCCCAGGGCGTGTGGACCCGCATTCGACTCGACGATGCCAGCGAGGGCTGGATATTGAGCGCTCTGCTGACCGCAGATAGAGCTGCCGCACCTGCATCAAGGGTTTCCTCGCCACCAGTCTTCGCCCAAACTACGCGCCTATCACCGGCTATTGCGAAGCCTTCCGTGCCGGTCATCGCCAAACCTGTGCCTGCTCAACCCGCCCCAAAGGCTAAAGGCACCGTCGGTGCCGCCAAGGGCACACAGGCGAAGGCGTTTCCCGAGACCCGCACAGACTCCACTCTGGATACTCGCACCTCGAGCCCGGGCCCCGGCGACGGATTCAGGCTGCTCCTGTATCTGGTGCCTGTCCTGTGCCTCTGTGTTCTCGCTGTTCGGGTCCTAAAGTCCATTCAGTCGAAGGGTGGCACTCCAAGCTCGTTCAAACAGGCTCTTATCGGAGGCTTCAACCTGGTTCAGGCTCGAAAGACTGGTGGCAGCAACATTCAAGTAATCGAGTCAGTCGCGGTAGGCTCGGCATCTCTGCACCTCGTTCACATTCGGGGCAGGGAGCTTCTTCTGGGAACGTCCGGCAGTTTCGTGGGTTTGGTTGCGGATCTTGCAGACGCTGAGCCTACTTCTGGCCCAGAGTTCAAGGCGCTGCTTGAGGAGCACGAGTTTGGATCGGAAGCAGGCGATATGGACGGCCGTACGCTTGCGTCACTCGTAGGCTCACTTGATGAGAGGATGCGCAAGACCGCCGGAGAAGTGCGCCGTGGCCTGCCGGACACGGCCGTTACCCACAGTCGAGTACGAGCTTAACTTGCTGGCAACTCTCTGCACAAGGCTCGCCCAAGGCGCCGACGGCCGACTTTGGTGGCTGCCCTGCACGTCACGACTCATCCATGCGGTCACCAGTAAGCGGGCTCTTGTCGCGCTGATAGGTGTGTGCCTCGCGATTGGTGCGATGGGTATGCTGGCGGCTCAGTCGGTGGTGGCGATCCCAAAGATCTCGGTGGGCCTGGATCAGGCCACCAGTCCAAAGGACGTCTCGGTGACGCTGCAAGTCCTGCTAATGCTCACGGTACTCACGCTTGCGCCGTCCATCCTCATTATGACCACCGCTTTCACTCGCATCGTCATTGTTCTGTCGATCATGAGGAGCGCTATCGGCCTGCCCCAGGTTCCACCGAATCAGATTCTCGTGGGTCTGGCGATGTTTATGACGTTCTTCGTAATGCGGCCAACGTTTGAGCAGATAAACGACTCGGCCCTGCAGCCCTACTTTGCGAACAAGATGACTTTCGCGGTGGCTTCGGAGCGAGCACTCAAGCCCCTCCAGGAATTCATGAGCCGGCAGACGTACGACAAGGACCTCACTTTCTTCGTGAACCTGGCCAAGCTCAAGGAGCAGCCAAAAACGGCCGCGGACGTACCGATCACCGTCATTGTGCCGGCCTTCATCACGAGCGAGCTAAAGACCGCGTTCATCATGGGCTTCTACATCTATCTGCCGTTTCTCGTGATAGACATTGTGGTAGCCAGCACCCTCATGAGCATGGGCATGATGATGCTGCCACCCACCGTCATCGCGCTGCCGGCGAAGATTCTCCTCTTTGTGCTTGCCAACGGATGGACGCTGCTGCTAGGGTCGCTGGCCAAGGGCTTCCGGTAAGCCATGGACTCCGCACACGCGCTTGATGCCGGGCGCGAGTTCATTCTCGTTACCCTCAAGCTGTCGCTGCCTATTCTGCTGCCTGGGCTCATCGTGGGCATCTTGGTAAGCATATTTCAGGCGGCAACCCAGATTCAGGAGTTCACGCTCACGTTCGTGCCCAAACTTCTGGTGATCATCACGGTTCTCGTGGTTCTGGGGTCGTGGATGCTCTCCACGATGGTTGCGTATATTACGCACACCTTCTCGCACATGGGTCCTGTTCTCAAGTGACGGTCGATGCGGAGCCCTTGTGGGCATTCCTTCTGGCATTCTGCCGAGTGGGAGCGCTCATTTCGTCCGCCCCGGTCTTCGGCACTCGGAATGTTCCGAGCACAGCGAAAATAGGTCTGGCCGGACTAACTGCGATGGCCCTCGGTCCCACCGTCCGCCAGGGAGCATTTCACGTTCCCGCCGGCCTGCCGGAGCTAATTGGTCAGGTTGCGTCCGAGGTTGCCGTTGGCGTCACGATTGGGTTTCTGGCCACGCTCCTCTTCTCCGCCATTCAGATGGCAGGAGCGTTCGTGGACACGCAGATGGGCTTCGGCATCATCAACGTCCTAAATCCATTTAGTGATTTTCAGAACTCGGCTCTCGGGCAGTTCACCTATCAGTTGGGGATGACGCTCTTCCTCATGGTAGGAGGACCGCTCATCCTTCTCGACACGCTGTGTACGAGCTACGTTCTGGTGGCTCCTGGAGCCGTGGGGTTTCAGCCGGAGGTGGCGCAAGCGTTTGCTGGGGTAGTGGGCCAGATGGTTCTGCTCGCATTTCGGATTGCCGCACCCGCCGCCGCAGTGCTGCTGGTGGTGGACATGGCGTTTGCCATCGTGGCGCGTACGGTGCCGCAGATGAACGTTTTCCTCGTCAGCCTTCCGGTCAAGGTCGTGGTCGGCCTCCTCACAGTTTCGCTGTCTCTGCCTATCCTTCTAGGTGTCGCGGAGCAGATGGGCCCCGCGACCCGGGCCGGCGCCACCGCTGTGTTTGCGGCCTCGAGGTAGGGCATGGCCGCCGCCGAGGAGAAGACAGAGGCCGCAACACCAAAGAAGCGCGCGGACCTTCGGCGCCGGGGCCAGGTGGCGAAGAGCCACGATCTTGCGGCAATGGCCGCCTTCATTGCGGCAATAGTGGCGCTTCACAGTCTCGTCGGCGTTGCCGGTGGCCGAATAGGAGCCTTCCTCAAAGTCAGCATGGAAGCGGCGGCTCGGGACCCTCTGGAGACCGACACGCTTGTTCGGACTGCCACAGCCGCAGTCTATACTCTGGCTCACATTCTGGGTCCCTTCTTCCTCACTGCGATGCTGGTCGGCGTGATCGCGAATGTAGCTCAAACCGGTCCAATGTTCTCGCCCCAGGCGCTCAAGCCGGACTTCACCCGCCTAAACCCCTTGGCCGGAATAGCCCGACTCGTCTCGAGCCGCGGCGCCGTGGAGACGGCAAAGGCGATGCTGAAGCTGCTCATCGTTGGCGGGATTGCTTATCGCACGGTATCTGCGGTCTACCCCGATTTGGTGGGACTTTCAGAGCTTGATATAGGCTCTGCATTGGCACTAGTGGGAGACGTGATCTATCGTCTCGCGCTCCGAATCGCTCTTCTACTCCTCGTTCTGTCCGCCATCGACTACGCCTACCAGCGGTATGCGTTCGAGAAGGCGAACAGGATGGCGAAGCACGAAGTTCGCCGCGAGATGAAGGAGAACGAGGTGAGCCCGCAACTGCGGTCTCGGATTAGGCAGAAGGCCCGCGAACTGGCGCGCCGCCGCATGATGCAAGATGTTCCAGAGGCAACTGTGGTGGTCACGAACCCGACCCACTATGCCATCGCCCTCAAGTACGAATCTTCGTCGATGCAGGCGCCTATCGTTGTGGCGAAGGGAGCAGACCTCGTGGCGGCGCGAATTCGAGACATAGCGGGCGAGCACAGGATCCCAATCGTCGAGAATCCTCCGCTGGCACGAGGGCTGTACCGCCGTGTGGATATCGGCAAGGAGATTCCCGCGGAGTTCTACACGGCCGTAGCAGAGGTGTTGGGCTACGTCTACAGCATCAACCGCGGCCACGCTCCGTCAGCACGCTAGGTCGACCACAAGGGTCGCCCCTACACAGGACCAGCGGTGTAGCGAGGAGGCACGGGCCCGTGCGGCAGATACCGCGTGGCCACCAGCGCCACGGCGGCAATGGCGGTTCCCACCCAAAACGGGAGCTGGTAGTCGTTGGTGTATTTCCAGAGCCATGCTCCGCCCACTGGCACCGTCACGGCTGCGATGTGGTTCATCGTCACTCCCATCGCGAGGCACGGCGTGATCTCGCCGGGCCGAACAATCCGATTCAGGTAGGTCGTGAACCCCACTCCGAAGCTGAAGAGGACGTTGTCGATGAGGTAGAGAGCGTAGAGCGCGTAGACATTCTGGTAGGTGGCGTAGCCCAGAAACACCACGATGAGCCCAATACTGTAGAACGTGAGCGGTCCGCGTTCGCCGATGCGGTCCACAATCCTGCCGATTCTTGGAGCGGTAATGGCAATCAGTATGGAGTTGACGAACTGCAGCATGAGCATTGAGGTGAGCGGGACGTGGTAGATCAGGATGAGCGTGAATGAAGCGAATATGCTGAATATCTGGCGGCGGCACCCCTCGAGGAACGTCAGCAAGTAGAACAGGGCGTATTCGCGTCGCAGGATAATCCGCGCTCTCTTGAGCGTATTTGCGGGAGGACGCAGACCTGCACAGACCACGGCGCTTGCCCCAATGAAGACACCTGCTAGAATGAAGTAGAGGCCATAGGCGTCGCGCGGCAGCACATGAGACAGAAGCCAGGCTAGGCCGAGTGCGCTGAACGTCGCCGCCGAGCCCAGGCCAGCCATTCGCCCGAGGTGATGTCCGCTGTCCTTGCCCCGAGCAAGCGCAAGCGTAATTGCCGGCTGAACAGAGGCGTAGAGGTGGAACCCGACCGACCAGAACACAGTGGCGCCCACCAGTATCCAATAAGTTGGAGCTGCCGGCGTTAGGCCGATGCCTATGGCGGTTACGGCTAGTCCGAGCGCCGCAATCCTGGCTTCGGCCAGAGCTACAAGTGTTCCGGCAGTGATTGCCGCAAGCAGACCTGGCACCTCTCGAATGGACTCGAGTTGCCCAAGGGCAAGCGGTCCGGCGCAATAGCGATCCCGCAGAAAGTTCTGGAACACGCCGGAGTAGATTGCGAATCCGAACATGAACAGAAAGGTCACAAGGCTCAGCCGGAGCCAATCGGCGTCATGGCGTCCCGAGTCGACCGAATTGAGATCTATCTCATGAGCGCTCATGGCGGCAGTATACCAGTGGGCAGCAGGGTTCATAGAGCGGCCGATGCAGTACGCAAGTACGGAGTGTGGGGCACATGAAGTGCAAATGGTCAAAGGAAACAGGAGCCGAGCAGCCGAAAATGCGTTATAATGTTTTAGTAGTTCATCTGTGGCTCAGGCAACAGGAGGCGAGAGGACGATGCTTACAATTCAAGGCGGCAGTTCAGGCTCGAAGTTTTGCGACGGGATGTCTCGGCGAGACTTTCTGAAGATAGGCGGTCTTGCCATGGGCGGGATGAGCCTTCCGGCCATTCTGCGGGCAGAGGCCTCAGCGGGCATTCGCTCCAGCCACAAAGCTATCATCATGGTTTTCCTTCCCGGCGGCCCGCCGCATCAGGATATGTTCGACTTGAAGCCGGATGCTCCCAGCGAGGTTCGAGGCGAGTTCAAGCCGATCAAGACGAACGTTCCCGGCATTGAGATATGCGAGCACATGCCGCGAATTGCGGCGATGATGGACAAGTTCACGGTCATCCGGTCGCTGGTCGGTGCACGAGATGAGCACTCCTCGGTTATCTGCAACAGCGGCTACACGGTGGCCGAGACCAGCCAGAACCACGCTCCATGCATGGGCTCAGTGATCTCCCGCATACAGGGCCAGGTCGACAAGACGGTTCCTGCGTTCGTTGGAATGGCACCAAAGATGGGACACATGCCGTGGGCAGATCCGGGAGATGCCGGATTCCTTGGACTTGCTCATGCTCCGTTCAAGCCGGACGGCCAGTTGATGAAAGACATGGTACTGAAGGATGTCTCGCTCGACCGCCTTAGCAACCGCAAGCAGCTCTTGGCCGGCATGGACCGATTCCGAAGAGGCGTGGACTCTCTCGCGGGAGTCGACTCACTCAACCAGCGTGCGTTTGATATGCTCACATCCAGCAAGCTTGTGACAGCTCTGGACGTGACGAAGGAAGACCCGAAGGTTCGCGAGCGATACGGCAAAGGACGCATGGAGCCGGTGGATGACGGCGGCCCAATGATCAATGATCAGTTCCTGGCCGCTCGCAGACTGGTCGAAGCAGGCGTGCGATGCGTCACCCTTGCCTATGGCCGCTGGGACTACCATGGGGACAACTTTGGCCAGTGCAAGAAGTATCTGCCCATGCTCGACATGGCGGTCAGTTCGCTCGTTCAGGACATTCACGACCGAGGGATGGACAAGGACGTGAGCGTGGTTGTCTGGGGAGAGTTCGGCCGAACGCCGCGAGTGAACAAGGATGCGGGACGGGACCACTGGCCGCGCGTCGCTGCCGGCCTGCTGGCAGGCGGTGGAATGCGGCACGGACAGGTCATCGGCTCCACGACTCGCTTCGCCGAGGAGGCGGACGACCGGCCTGTACACTTCAAGGAAGTAATGGCGACTCTCTACAGCCGAATGGGCATCGACCTGCAGTCGACCGCTATTCCAGACACGACGAACCGACCGAACTACCTGCTGGCGGACTACCTGCCGATGCCTGAGTTGACGTAGAGGTCGTTTCAGACCAGACAGTTCCATGGAGGGCCGGCGCGAATGCGTGCGGCCCTCTTACTTTGTTGATGGGAGACAATACTTGAATCTTCGATTTCTAGCCCTTGCCGGGATCTTTGCTCTCTTGGGTGCTCGAATGCCGGCTGCCGCCCAGGCGCCGCTCGATGTCTTGGTTCTGAACGACATCGAGTACGCCAACCCGGACGGGCAGCACCTCATGGCGAACATGGCGCGCCCACCGGGCAAAGGACCGTTTCCCGCCGTGATCTGCATCCACGGCGGAGGCTTTCGCGCGGGAACGCGGCAGGGCTACGACGGCCTCATCAAGCGGCTCGCGGAGCGCGGCTATGTTGCGCTCACCGTGAGTTATCGTCTCGCCCCAAAGTATCAGTTTCCTGCGGCGGTGCTGGATGTGAAGGCGGCTGTGCGGTGGCTGCGTAAGAATGCGAAGAAGTACAGCGTGGATCCGGATAGGATCGGCGTCACAGGAGGCTCCGCTGGCGGGCACCTTGCGCAGTTCCTGGGAGTGACGCAGGATGTGCCGCGGTTCGACACGGAGGGCGGAAGCAGCAAGGTTTCTAGCGATGTCGCCTGCGTGGTCAACTTCTACGGGCCGAGCGACTTCACGAAGTCGTATGGCAAGAGCGTGGATGCCGCCGAAGTCCTTCCGCTCTGGCTGGGCGGCAATGCCCAGACTGCTCGCCTTCGTCACCTAGAATCCAGCCCACTCTATTGGGTCACTCCCGCTGCCGCCCCGACTCTCTTCGTTCACGGAACCGAAGACAAGTACGTGGCATTCGAGCAGGCCGAGTGGATCTTTGATAAGATGAAAGCGGCAGGCGTGGAAGTGGAGTTCCTAAAGCTAGAGGGCGCTGGGCACGGGTTCCAAGGTGAGGCCGCCAAGGCTGCTGATGCCGCGATGTTTGCGTTCTTTGACAAGCACTTGAAGCCGGGGTAAGTAGAGAGTGTGGCGTGCTTCGCGGATCGCCAATTATGCGTGAAACGGGATGCTGGCAATCGCGTAGTGAAGTGTACCAACACACCGGCGCTCGCCAGCGGCATAGGGCGTTGAAAGGTGCGGCCACGCCCTCAAAGGTGCAGCCGCGATGAAGGAGCACAGGAATGAGCCCAATCTCAATACCAGCCCATTTCGATGGCGAGCGCATTCAGCTGGACGTGCCGATAGAGCTGACGCCAAATACTAGACTGATGGTGACCGTAATATCAGAAGTGGACGACGAGAGGGACGATTGGCTGAGGCTTGGAATGTACAACCTAGAGCGTGCCTATGGACCCGATGAACCTAGTTACGACGACGTGACGTTCAAGGAGAAGAACCCGCTCTATGACGGAAGGTGACGTTGTTCTCGGGCGAAGACTGATGTGCCGCGAATAGGTACGGAAGGAGCAACCCAATGTTCCAACGAATGCAAAAACGCGAAGAGACCTCGCAATACGAAGCGCCGGGCGAGGCACTCCCCTCGATCGAGTCCTTTCGCGCCGTGCCGCGAGGCGACCGCATGACCGAGGCTGATCTCGAAGACTACCTCGACCACCTCTGCGTGCCGCTTGTGGGAACCATGTCGTACCCGGAGCGGCAGGAGTTCCGCGAGGAGATGCGCGGCAGACTCGAAGCAGTTATCGGGGCTCACCAAGAGCTCGGCGCGGACCGGGAGGAGGCCATCTCTTCGGCGTTGAGGCCGTTGCTGTGCGCGACCGTCAGCAGCGCGGCGACTGTCCGCAAGACTAGCTCGCGCTTGCTCGGCCGCAGTCGCGACTATCTCCTTGGGCTTGCGAGCTTCAGCTCAGCGGCGGTCTTCTCGTGGCTGCTGCTCTTCTACACTCGCACAGACATCAACTACAGCACACATCTCTGGCTGCACGTGGCGGTTGCCATGGTCCCACCACTTTTGGCGGGAGCAGTGGTGGGAAAGCGTGCAGCCAAGAACCCGTACAAGAGCACTTGGCTAGCAATCGCGGCGCTCGCAGGACCGTCGGCGCTCGTCTACCAGGCGTGGGCAAATGCACAGGGGTTCACGTATCCTGTTGAGGCGGGTCTCGGCTTCGCCGCCGTCCATGCGACTTTCTGGGCCGTATTTGGCACAGCCGGGACGGCCATGGGATCGTGGTTCAGGAAGGCAAAAAGCGCGCTGAAGCTGACCGCGAAACTGCACCCCGGTGCGTAGTCTACATGCGGGCCGAAAC
>VFKD01000657.1 GCA_009885735.1 bacterium | reverse complement strand
GCGCGTCTCGCGCATGGATGATTCACGGGCGGGAACGCCCGCGCTTCGGGGACTCGGCGATCTACTCCAGCCCGCCGCCCAATCCGCCTCCGCCCATCCCACCGCCCGCTTTCTGCATCCCGCCGATGAAGGCCTGAATATACTCCCGCATGCCATTAACGGCCAGGAACATGACTATTACGTGCAGTACGGTCGAGACAAGGCTCCAGAGGATGCAGATGCGGCCCACCTCGCGCCTCCGCGGATCGTCGCACATCATGAATGCGAGGCCGAACGCGATGCCGAAGTAGGGGAAGAGCAGGCCCAGCCACATGGCCGCCCGGTTGGACGGCCCTGGGCTCACGTGGGAATAAGCCTGAGGCGCCGAGAAGGAAGGCACCTCCTGCGAGCGAGGCATCACTGGAGTGAACTGGGGCTGCTGCGCCGGTCCTTTACCGAGACCTGCGCCGCACTTCCAGCACGACGACACCGTGTCGAAGTTATTCGCTCCGCACTGCGGACAGACGATTCTACCGGCGCCGGTTGCCACGGCGCCTAGTTAAGCCCTCCGGGTCCCACTAAACCGGCAGCGGCAAGACGGCGGAAGTGCTCGACTGTGTCTCGCACGCCCTCGGCGAACGGTGTGAAAGGAAGAGGTCCCACCGCAGCTTCCAGCGCCGCGTCCGTGAACTCAAACGGGAAGGGAAGCTGCTTGTCGTCGAAGGTGAGCTTGCCCGCCATCTCGGGGGAGATCTCCTCAAGCATCCGTATAGTCTCTGCCACCGACACGCTCGCTCCGCCCCAGCTAAAGACCTCCGCGCCGCGCCATTCGGCCTCCACGCACTGAATCATGACCTTTGCCGTGTCGGATGACCACTGCATTAGGTTGCTTCCGCCGAAGGGAACGTGGTAGGGGAGACCCAGCGCAGTCGCGAGCATCGCCTTCGTTGGGCTCGATGTGAGCCCCTGGTCTCGCGCGACTCCGTAAACGACCGCCGGACGCAAACCAATAGAGGGGATCTGCCAGTCCTGCCAATAGATGCGGCCTGTGCCCTCGTTCGCCTGCTTATAAACCCCATACAGCGTCGTGGGCGCAAGGCCGGCGGAGTGTGTCATCGGTCCGTCCGGATAGTCCTCCGGTGCTCCGAATACGGCTACCGACGAGGCGTAGACCAGGTTCTTGACCTGGCCGGCGCTGCGCCGGGCGGCCTCGAGCAGGTTGACCGTTCCAACCACGTTCACCTGTGCGCCGAGGACCGGGTCCGCCCTGCAAAACGGCACCTGCAGCGCGGCTAGATGAATGATGTGCGTAATGCCACTGTCGCCAATGACGCGCTCAACTCCCGCGAGGTCAAGAATGTCGCCCTTAATGAACGTTACCTTCTCGAGTTGGCTCGGGTCGAGCACAAGGCGCGGTCGGACAGGCTCGCTGCCGAGGTCGAGCACCACAGCCTGCTTGTCGGCATCTGTGAGGTGCTTCAGCACCCATGAGCCAATGCAGCCCAAGGCGCCGGTGATAAGATATTTAGGTGTTGCCACGTAGAGGTTCTCCTGTTGGGCGCGGTCTCCGGCCCACGTCATTCTACGCACTGAGTGCGTGACTGTCAATCCTGTAATGAGCGAGTAGCGATGGTCGCTTGGAGTTCCGGAGTCGGACTGCAAGACCGATACACGGTTCCGCCGACTATGGTATCAACTTATCGTAGTCGGCATGGCTGCCAATCCAATACCAATAGTAACCGTCGTCCTCCTTGACGGCGAGGGCTCGATAGTGTCTACCCACGCGAACAGACCATATATCCGCTTCGATCTCCTTGAAATGAAGTGACGGGTGGGCAGAATGCGCCTTCAGGACCTCGAAGTTCTTGTCGGCTAGGTCCCGCACAACTCTTGGCAGAGCCTTGTACAGGGGCCAAAAGTCTGGCGTAGTGAAGCGGTTCACGTCACGCAGAGTAGGGCTGATCGGCTACGCTGCTAGAGTGGCCGACACTCGCCAGCCTGCCGAGCATCTCGAACGCGCTGCCTTAGGCCCTCAAAGCGTCCAGCCTTCACATCCTGTTCGATCCGGCGGTCCCAGGTCTCCTCCTCATATTCGTCAATCCATTCCATGAGGTCTGCCAACTGCATTGGCGGCAGGCCGGCAATTGCGGCTTTGATCTCTGTTACGCTCAATCACGATACCTCCAATGATTTTGCGGCCACTAGACGCACTACGCCAAAATGTCCTTCACAATGTTTCCATACACGTCCGTAAGGCGGTAGTCGCGCCCCGCATAGCGGTAGGTCAGCTTCGTGTGGTCAATGCCCATCAGGTGCAGAATGGTGGCGTGCAGGTCGTGGACATGAACCTTGTTCTCCACCGAGTGCCAGCCATACTCATCCGTGCTTCCGTATACCATTCCGGGCTTTATTCCTCCGCCTGCCAGCCACATGGTGAATCCGAACGGATGGTGCTCGCGCCCGACCTGGCTCTCGGCCGTGGGGGTGCGGCCAAATTCTCCGCCCCAGATTACCAGGGTGTCTTTCAGCAGGCCGCGCGCCTTCAGGTCCTTCAGCAGCCCCGCGATCGGCTTGTCGGTCGAGGCGCAGTTGTCCCGCAGGCCCTTGCGAAGCTCGCCGTGCTGGTCCCAAAGCTGGCAGCTCGATCGCTTGTCGGTCTGCGTGTGATAGACCTGCACCATCCTCACTCCGCGCTCCACAAGGCGCCTTGCCATGAGGCACTGGCGGCCGAAGATGGCGGTGTGGCCCTCGTCCATCCCATAGAGCTTTTTGGTCTCGGCGGTCTCGGCCTCCACGTCGAACGCAGCCGGCGCCTCGCGCTGCATTCGGAAGGCCAGTTCAAACGAATTGATGCGGGCCGAGAGGCGGGAGTCATCTGCACGGGACGCTTGGTGCAGCTTGTTCAGTTCCTTCAGTGCGTCAAGCTGCTTTCGTTGAGCCGCAGGCGTCAGGTTCGGATTACCCAGGT
>VFKD01000266.1 GCA_009885735.1 bacterium | reverse complement strand
CATGTGAGCAAGGTATCTATTCGCAGCCATCTCCTCCGCGTGGCGCTGTGCGGCCACCGTGGCCGCGTCATCGAGCTTCACTTCGGGAAGTCCCTTAATCGCCCGATCGACGTTGATGACCGTTACCATATACTCCCGGGCTTGCAGCAGATTGAGCTTGTCGTCGCCGCGCTGCCCCATCGAGGGCGAACTCGCGACAAGGAGACACACTCCAAGCGCTGCGAGCCTTGCCACCGCTAGCCTTGCCATTTTCCGGTCACCATTCGCTGTACTCCCGCAAGATCCGGGGTCACCTCGATCTCCAAGTAACCTAGTCCCAGCAGGAGGTTCGCAACCGCTTTCGCCTGCCCTGCGCCAACTTCTACGCCATATCTTCCACCGGGCTTAAGGACTACTCTCGCTTCTCGAGCAAGAGTATCATGCACGTCCAACCCGGCCGGGCCGCCGTCCAGTGCGATACGAGGCTCGAAATCTCGCACCTCAGGCATCAGACTCTCAATATCATCTGACGGGATATAGGGAGGATTTGAAACCACAGCGTCCGCACTCCCCGGACGAAGCATATGCACTCCGTCTCCATGGACCGCCAGCATCCTGTCCTGAACTTCAAGCGCTACAGCGTTCCTAGATGCCACGGTGAGCGCGGCTGCGCTCAGGTCGGTTGCTATGAGGCGCGCTCCCTGATGACCGATTAGTATGCTCACACCCACACATCCGCTGCCGGTACAGGCATCCCCGACGACCGGATTCGAAAGGTGCTCACAGGCGCGGAGCGCGAACTCGACAAGCAGCTCCGTCTCGGGCCGAGGCACAAGAACGCTAGAATCCACTCGAAAACTGTGACCGTAGAACTCCTGGCTGCCGCGAATGTACGCCAACGGTTCGCGGCACACCCTTCGGTCCACCATCCGGTCCAATGCAGCGCTCGCCTCGGAGCCAATCGGAGATGCTGAACTGCAGAGCACCTCTAGGCGGCTCCTCCTGCACGCGATGGACGCTAGGATGCCTGCCTCGAACTCCGGACACTCGATTTCTGCCCTAGCAAGACGAGCGGCGGCCCGAGCAACAGTGTCTCCCATTGTTATTTGGCAAGCCGCGAGCGCCACTTGAGCTTAGTCTTCGTCGCTCTCGGCGCGCATCCTGTCGGCCTGGTCCGCCGCCAAGAGGCCGTCGATGAAGTCCTGAAGGTTGCCATCCATGATGATGCCTATATTGTGCTTGGTGAGGCCAATGCGGTGGTCCGTAACCCTGCTGTCTGGAAAGTGATAGGTGCGAATCTTTTCGCTTCTGTCTCCAGTCCCCACCTGCGACCGGCGAACCTGGGTTCTGGCATCCGTTTGTAACGCCAGTTCACGGTCGTACAGGCGAGCCCTCAGCATTCGGAACGCCTTCACCTTGTTCTGAAGCTGGCTGCGCTCATCCTGGCATATCACCACGATTCCGGTTGGTTTGTGCAGAATGCGGATTGCGGTGGCGACCTTCTGAACATTCTGTCCGCCCGCGCTCGCCGAGTGGTAGACGTCCATTTTGATGTCGTTTTGGTTGATCTCCACCTCAACTTCCTCAACCTCGGGCAGAACCGCCACCGTGGCAGTGGAGGTGTGGATTCGGCCTGCGGATTCAGTTGCCGGCACTCGCTGGACGCGATGTACCCCGCTCTCGAACTTCAACTGAGAATAAGCGCCCTGACCCTGGATAGAGACGGAGACGTCGCTGAAGCCGCCGATGCCGGATTCCTGGGCAGTGAGAAGCTCGACCTGCCATCCGCGACGTTCTGCATAGCGCGTATACATTCGCAGCAGCTCGCCCGAGAACAACGCAGACTCGTCGCCGCCCGCTGCAGGTCGAATCTCGAGGATGACGTTCTTGTCGTCGTTCGGATCGCTTGGGAGCAGAAGCAACTTCAATCGCTCCTCATGCTCGTCACGTTGTGGCCGGAGTATATCGAGGTCTGCATCGGCGAGGTCGTGCATCTCGGGATCACTCAGCATCGCTTCGGCCTCGGCTATCTGGGAGCCCGCGCGCTTATACCCTCGGTAGACGCTCACGATGGTCGTGAGGTCGCTCCAAGACTTGTTGATCTGGCGGTATTGCGCGATGTCGGCAATGACCTGCGGGTCCGCCATCCTCATTTCCAACTCGTCGTATCGAGCCTCAAGCTCATCGAGCTTGGGTATGGCGGGAGCGAGCGACAACGAGCGGTCCTCCTGGAGGGAAAGCACGGGCAGCGCGAAGGGAGTGGCGGCGCGCATCAAGGCCGCGAGCAAACCAACACCTCAGAGTTTACCCCGAGGTCGCGCTAGGCGACTGCCGCCTTCTGCTCGGCCTCTTTGGTTCGGCCCTGCTCCGCGTCCAGGACGGCCTGGAGGGAGGCGATTGCCACTTCCACCTGCGAAATGTCCGGCTCGCGAGTGGTGAGCTGCTGCGACCAGAGTCCAGGAGCGAGCAGCACTCTAGTGAAGATGGACTCCTTGAATTTGCCTGCCAGCCTGATTACCTCGTAGCCGATGCCCGCCACGAGAGGGATGAGGCTTAAGTGCAGCGCAAGGCGTACGAAAAAGTTGTCCGGCCTTGGAAAGAGGCAGTGAATCAGGATCCCGACGAGCAGCACAACAATGATGAAGCTTGTACCGCAACGGGGGTGAATACGAGACGCTTTCATGCAGTTATCCGGCGTCAGCTCGATTCCCGCTTCAAGCGCGTTGATGGTCTTGTGCTCGGCGCCGTGATACTGAAAGACTCGATAGATATTGTGCATCCGGCTGATCAGGGCGATATAGCTCAGAAAGATCACGATCCGGATAACGCCGTCCACGAAGTTGCGGCCCACGCTCGATGAGATGCCGAGCAGGTCCTGAATGATCTGCGTGAGCAGCGTGGGAAGCGCGACGAACAGCCCGAGTCCAAAAGCAAACGCGAAAACC
This sequence comes from bacterium, assembly GCA_009885735.1. GTDB lineage: Bacteria > Armatimonadota > Chthonomonadetes > Chthonomonadales > CAJBBX01 > VFKD01. Next base: position 771 of record VFKD01000266.1, on the reverse strand, counting down.
ATCGTGAATCCGATGGCGATATCGTTTATGCGCTTTGTCTTCGCGGCGCCTGCGTCGGAGGTGTCTTTAGCTCTTGCACCACCGGTCGGCAGCTCCACGGCCTGGACGTTCGCGGCAAATGTAAGCGCCTTGGTGCCGAGCATCATCGCGTCGATGAGAGCCAGGGTGCCTCGCAGAAACGGCTTGTTGAGCCACTTCAGCTTTGCCAGAATGGAGCCCTCGAGCGCCTCCTGCTGAATGACTATCTCGCCGTCCGGCTTGCGGCAGGCTACTGCAAAATAGCGGGGGCTGCGCATCATCACGCCTTCGATGACCGCTTGCCCCCCGTACTGAAGAAACTCTTTCATGGGTTGCAAGGCTCCAGCCTCAAGAAACTGAGGCTACCGACTTAGCTCTTGATTTTGTACTTCTGCATGAACTTCTCGACGCGACCTTCAGTGTCTACGATCTTCTGCTTGCCAGTGTAGAATGGATGGCACGCGGAGCAAATCTCTACGCGAATCACACTCTTGGTCGAGCGTGTCTCGAAGGTGGTGCCGCACGCGCAGGTAACGACCGTCTGCTCGTACGTGGGATGGATTCCGGATTTCATCAATGTGACCTCGTGATGCATGCTGGCCGTCAGCTTGGCTGAAGGCGGGGTATTATAACCTATCGCCCTGCCGTCGCGCAACGTGCCCGCGGTCGCCAAGCATAAAATTTGGAGCGTTTGGCCTCCGGTATCGTATTATGTAGTATCGGTTGCACTATGCGGCAAGCGCAGGATAGATG
>VFKD01000278.1 GCA_009885735.1 bacterium | reverse complement strand
GTTGCGTCCGCAGGACGCTTGGCCGCAGGCCACCCAGCCGGGTCCTTCAGGGCTCGGACGAATAGGCGCCGCGAGAGGAGGCGCCGAGAACGACCCCTCTATGTGGCGTTTCGCCGACCGTCCTGCGGACGGAAGGGCGAGCAGCGCTGGGATACGTCGCCCTTTCGGTGGCTGGTTCAATATATCACCGCATTCCCTCTCTTCAATGCATGACCGGGGCTTGTGAACAGGAAGTGTGACATGCCGACGCACCTTAGCGACCAGCAGCAGCAGGCGTATCTGACGAAGACGATGACGCCCGCGGACTTGCTTGCCGCGGATGAGCACTTGGCCGCGTGCGAGCTCTGCCGGCTCCAGTTGTCGGAGGCAGGGAGACTGGCGGCGGCGTTCCCGCTCTTGACCCAAGAGTTTTCCGGCCTGGACGCAACGCCGGGCGAACACCTGACCTACGCGCAGTTGGCCAACTACGTGGACCGAAAGTCCGCCTCTGCTGAGCGAGGCATGGTGGAGGCTCACGCCGTAGCGTGCGGTTCCTGCCTGGAGCGGCTTGAGAGCCTCGTTTCCCTGAGTGAGGGAAACACGACTGCGCCTGTAGCCGGCAGTGCTCCCGCAGTGCCCACGTTTATGGATCGTCTTCGCTCGCTTCTGGTCCGATCTCCAGGCGACGCGCCGATGGCCGCGCCCGCGTGGCGGCGCGGACTGGTGCCGGCTTGCGCTGCGATGGCCGCCGGCTTGCTGGTGTTTGTGATTCTTCAAGGACAAGTTAGCAATATCCGGCAGGACCTGAGGATCGCCAAGAGCGATTCCGAGCGACTGTTGGTCCAGAGGGAAGAATCAGATTCCTTGGCAGCCCGGCTTATGATGGAGAAGGATGAACTCGAGCGTGGGAAACAGCAGATGGCCGCCGCGGTAAGCCAGCTTTCGAAGCGGTCTGCTGAACTTAAAAGAACCATTGGCCTGGCTCGCGCAGCGGCCGCCCGAGAAACATCTGCTTCCAGCGCCCCTCGGATTGCCCTGCGCACCCAGCCGCTGCCCGAGGTCGCCGCTCTGCTCAAGCAGGACACGATGATGGGCGGGCCGGATGAAGGGAAGGCGTTCACGCTGCGCTTCCCGGTCGCGGAGGTGACAGAGTCAGATCGGCCAGTCTTACGGTGGCAGAGCGTTCCTGGCGCTACAGGCTATCGATTGAGCGTGAGTGAGGGGAAGGACGTATCGAACGAGGTCTTCAGCGAGAGCGTGACCGGCACGGAGTGGAAGCCCACCACGGCACTCAAGCGAGGGACAAGTTACTCCTGGCAGGTAACTCCGATGCAAGGCGACGCGGAGATGGTTGGAGTGGTCTCGGCGCCTTTGCGTGCGCGCTTTCGCGTGCTGCCGCAGACCGAGCTCAATGTGATGAAGAAGGCGGACAGTGACAGTCGCGACGCACTGCGCGATCGTGCCGTCCGGTATGCCAACGCAGGGGTGTTCCTGCGTGCGGAGGCCATCTTGATGACAATGCTTCAAGAGGACCCGACAGACTTGGCGTCTCGGAACCTGCTCAAGAATATCCGCAGCTTGCGGCGGCCGCGACCCTGAAGCGAGAGGACGATTACGATGCCATGCCGATACCTTTTACCGTCCGAGCTTGGACCAACAGTCCGGTTCACGGCAAGCGCCTTTAGACTGGTGAGCACTACACTCGTTGGTCTGGCTGTGATAGTCGGCATGTTGAGTACGCCGGTCCGTGCCCAAGCTCCGAAAGCTCCTGGCGCCCAAGCCGCCCAAGCGAAACCCCAGGACCCGGAGCTGGAGCGTATCCTGGAAGAGGGGCTGGCCGCTGCAATGCGCGCGGACCTCGCGGCAGCGCTCCCCCTGTTTCAGCGCGGATTGGATTTGGCCCATCGCGCTGGAGACACGAGCAAGGAGGCCCTATTTCTCTATCGAATCGCGCATCTTCTCTCGGATCAAACACCTCCAGACAACGCGAAGATCCTTGATTATTACACGCGCGCATTGGCTCTCTATGAGAAACTGAACGAACCGCTCGGCAAGGCAAATCCGGTTGATTTGAATGGTCAGGCAAAGACGCTCAACAATATCGGCACCGTATTCTCCAGCCAGGGGCAGACAGCGAAGGCTATCGAGTTCTACCTTCGCTCTCTCGCCCTCTTCGAGAGGCTGAAGGACGACGGCAATGTCGCGAGTCGACATCACAATCTCGGCATCGCGTATCAAAGGCTAGATCAACCTGACAAGGCGATCATGCATCGCAGGAGCGCTCTGGTCCTGTTTGACAAGCTTGGGCTCGAGCACGATGCGGCACTTGAGCTGGGAGACTTGGCTTACGATCTCTACAGAATTGGGAAGATCGACCAGGCTCGGGACTATTGGCTTCGCGCAGTAGAGTTGAACGACAAACTAGGAAACACCAAGCAGTTGGCTGAGGTAGTACTCAATCTTGGCGCAATTCACGAGTACCTGCCTGAGCCGAAGAAGGCCATGGACTACCTACTGCGGGCCGTGACGCTCTATGAACAACTTGGAGACAAGAACGGGATAGCTGCAGCCTGCATGAATCTCGGCAGGGTCTGCCTGGACCTCGGGAGACAGGACAATGCGCTCCCCCACCTGCTGCGCGCCGAGGCTCTCTTTGAGGAGCTTGGAAACACCGACCAGCTTGTCAACACTCTCGTCACTCACAGCGCCGTTTGTCACCGCTTGGGGCAGATTGAGCAGGGCATCGCCGCAATTAAGCGCGGACTGGCATTGGCAGAGAAAGGCGGCAATGAACGCAGAATAGCGATGTGCTTGCACAACCAGGGGGCATTCTATCGGGACACAGGCGAGCAGGACAAGTCACTGGCTTGCCTCACCCGCGCACTTGCGATTCGCAAAGGGTTGAACGATCCCTTGGACATTGCAACTAGCCTCATCGCTCTTGGACACGCATACGCGGCGCTCGGCCAGATGGAGCGGGCGCAGGATTTCGCGCAACGGTCTCTTGCTATTCGGGAAAAGCAAGGCGACGCTACGCTGATATTGGACAGTCTCATTACTCTGAGCGAGGTGTTTGCAGACAGTGGGCGGTTCGACGGAGCCCTCGCCTTCAGTGAGCGCGCCATGGCGCTGGCCCGGAAGCTCGGTCGAGACAGGGACTGCGGAAGAGCGTTGAATGTTCTGGGAGGGGTCTACGGCTCGCTGGGTCAGATCGAGCGGAAAGTAGATTACCATTCCCAAGCGCTCGACCTATACGAGCGACTGGCGATACCAAAGGATATCTCCAGAAGCCTCCATTTCCTTGGCCTTGCCTACACGAATGCAGGGCAGTGGGAGAAGGCTCTGTCCTGTCACGAGCGATCAATGGCCGCCTTTGAGAAGCTTGGCCACAAGGAAGGTGTTGCCGGCGCCGCACAGAGCCTTGGCGAGCTGTACATGGAGATGGGACAGTACGACAAGGCTGTCAAATCTCTGGAGCGGTCGCTTGCGCTGTCGGAGCAGATTCGAAGTGAGTTTGGCGCGATAGGCTGCCTCAGCGACCTTGGGGGTGCCCATATTCTGATGGGGCAGAATGAGAAGGCGCTGCCGTATCTAGTGCGTGCGCGGGTGTTGGCGGACAAATCGGGAAATCCAGAGTTAATTACGCCAGTGTATAGAAACCTCGCCGAGGCTTACGGGAACCTCAATAGGCTGGATGAGGCGCAGGAGTGCAGCCGGCAGGCCATCCGCAGCATCGAAATGATGGGCGAGATGATCGGCGACCCAGCCCAGGTGAGTGTGTTCCTGAAGAGCCTCAAGAATGTCTATTCCCGTCACGCAATCCTCATTAGCAGGAAGCGACCCGCCGACGGTCTCGTCCTCGCGGAGCGAGGACGCGCTCAGGGACTGGCCCGCCAGATTGGGCAGACCCGTGCCAACTTCGCTCGGTTCCTCTCTCCTGAAGACACGGCCCGGCTTGCTGCCATGACGGAAAAGCGTACTGCCGCGGATAGGCTGCTGCACTCTGCAACAACAGCACTTGAGCAGGCTTTGCCGGAAGCGCGACCGTACCATGAGAAGCAGTTGGCCGAATCGACCCTGCGCGCGCGAGACGCAGGAAGAGAGTTTGACCTGCTGCGCGACAGCCTCTATGCTCGGTATCCGCAGTATCGGCGTGTCCGAGCCGGCGAGCCGCCCTCGATGACGCAGTTCACCGAGCTGGCGAGGCGCAACCCGGACACCCTCTACCTCGAATGGGCGATGGTCGACGACACGATCCTCGTCTTCGCCCTCTCTCATGGATCGGGCCTGCAGACAGTCACAATTCAAGTTGATCAGAAGGAACTGACGGAGCGCATTCGAAAGTGGCGAACGGCAATTACCGGCTTGCGCGCCTCGGAGCCTCGGCTCGCTCAGAGCCTCTATCACACGCTCATGGGTCCGCTTGCAAAGGCGGGCATTCTGAAGGCAGGTCGGTATGCCAGGGTTGTGGTCGCGGCGGAGGGACCGCTGCTGGACCTTCCTTTTGCGGCCCTGATGGATGGTTCCAGCAAGCGGTTGACCGAGCGCTTTGCGGTCTCCTCGTGTGTTTCGCTCAGCATGTTGACCTGGCCCGCCACTCCTCAGAAGTCCAGCGGCGCGCTCCTTTGCGTGGTGGACCCAAGCGGCAAGCGCAGCGAGCGGTTTGCAAGCGTGCTCCGCGGGGGCCTGGGACCGCTCCGCTATGCGCGAGACGAAGCCAAGCGCGTGACGCAGCTTTTCCCTGGTGCAGTGGGCTTGGCTGGACCATTGGCTCGCGAGGCTGAGGTGAAAAAGGTGATGGGCCGCTACGCCATCCTGCACTTTGCTACGCACGGAATTCTGATGGATCAGGATGGTCTGAGGTCCTGGCTCCTGCTGGCAGCCGAGCCTCTTGAAAGCTCGGAGGACGGACGGCTCGAGGCCCGCGAGGTCCTGGGCATCCCGCTGTCGGCACGGCTTGCGGTTCTCTCGGCTTGCAGCACCGGCCTGGGGCAGAAGTCCATGGGAGAGGGTCTCCTTGGGCTGGCGTGGGCGTTTCAGGGAGCAGGCTGCCCGAGCGTGGTCGCCTCGCTCTGGCCGGTGGATGACGCCGCGACGGGCAAACTGATGAGTCGCTTCTACCGCGAAGTGAAGGCAGGCAGGCGGCTTGACGACGCCCTGCGCACGGCGCAGCAGGCCGTGCGCAAGGAGTACCCCCTGCCCGTCTATTGGGCTGGATTCCACCTGATAGGCCGCTCGGAGGCGATCGGGGAAGTGACGACAGGGACAAAAGGGACACAAGGGACTGCAGGGACTAGAGGGATAGCGCGCAAAAGGAGTTAGAAGATTTTCCGGTAGGCTTCAATGTATCGCCAAGTTCCTTCTCTTCATGAAACAACGGGACAAGCGTCCTGAAAACACTTCTGTTGAGGAGAGAAACCATGAGACGTGGCTCTTTGGTATCCGCTTGTTCATTCGGCCTCGCGATGCTGCCGACGTTTGCGGTGGCACAGACCTACACAATCAGCGACCTTGGGGTCGTCCCCGGGGGGAGCGCTAGCGGAACGGCAGCGCTGGGCATCAGCGACAATGGCTATACCACAGGCAAATCCGACAAGCCTGCAGGCACTCCGCATGCATTCTTCGGGAATCCCGGTTCTCTCGTCGACCTGGGCCTGCCATCGGGAATCAATTTCGCCATCGGCACGACGGTGAACAGCAATCGCCAGGTGGCAGGCTACCTTGGTACGAAAAAGGGCGGTGTGACCCAGTATCCAAAAGCGGCGCGCTGGAGTGTTGCTGCGAACGGCGCCGTGTCGGTTACCACCATCAATCCGCTTGGCGGCACCCAGTGTCAGGCTTACGGCATCAACGACGCAGGCCAGGTGGTCGGCTGGTCATCTGTGAAGCTCTCCTCTGGCGGCATGCATGCCTTCCTCTGGACCAACGGCACGATGGTTGACCTCGGCGGTCCTCCCGCAGGTTCGGACTGGCGCAAGGCGACGGGGATCAACAACAACGGCGTGGTGGTGGGAAGGAGCGGCATAGGCGGCTGGTATCGGAGGCCAAGTGACACAGCTCCCATCTCACTTCCACTCGGGGAGGCAAACGCAGTAACGGTGGATGGCGCCAATCATGACATCGTGGCCGGAAGCGCGAACGACCAGGCAGTTCTTTACGACATTACTGCCGGCGCTTTCGTCGCGCTGACGGTTAATCCAGCCTGGACTGGTACGTCGAGCTTGGCCGATGCGCTCAACTCTGTTGGTCAGATGGTGGGCCGCTCAGACCTGGGACCTTTTGTCTACGACCCGGTCAACGGAATGCGCGCGCTCAGCGGGCTGTTCACTCAGCCGGCAGGCCTCACCTGGACATTGCAACAGGCGACAGGCATCAACAGCTCGGGACAGATCTGCGGCTTCGGCTACACCATGGCAACGGGCAGCACGACCAAGGTGTATCGCGGGTTCCTGCTAAGTCCTACTAACTAGAATCTGCTATGTGCCACGACGGATGACGAGCCGTGGACTCAGGTGCTGATTGACGAGAGGGGCGGGCCACGCGGCCTGCCCCTGTTGCCGTCTATTACACAGTGCATCGCGTGCTGGCGGCCCGGAGCTGTTAAGCAATGCGCCAATCTGCAAGGCAGTTCGGGGCGATGGTAACCAAGAACTCACCGTACACTAGTGTCAGTTGATGGTATCATAGTGTAATTGACAGATACGGAGTCATATTTTGGATACATCTACGACGTCCAGGTCGCTTACTATTCGGCTGCCCCGGGATGTCTACGCAGAAGCGCAGAGTGTGGCTAAGCGCAGAAACACAAGTCTGAACACGCTCTTGAGAGAGGGACTAGCGATCCGACTGCGCGAGGAAGAGTTCGCCGAACTCTATGCCGCCTTTGGCGAGGTTGGTCGCGAAGAGGACTGTGACGTGGAGTTTGCGCTGCACGCCCAAGCAGAGGTCGTACTTCGTGAAGAGTGAGGTGCCGGGCTCCGTGCGCCGCGGTGAGATATACGTGGTTGATTGGACTCCGGGCAGAGGGTCCGAACAAGTAGGACGTCGGCCAGGAGTCGTCATTCAGTCGGACGCTGCTAATCTCCGTCCTGATTACCCAAACACGATTGTTGCAGCAGTCAGCAAGTCAGGAAGAGCGGTTCCGTTTCACATTCGCGTTGCCGCGTCGAATACTAATGGACTGCGTGTGAATCCATCATATGTAAAGTGCGAACAGATCATGACCATCAGCAAGAGTCGTCTGGGAGACTACCTGGGCGACCTGGATGCGGCCGAGATGCGTTTGGTCGACGCCGCGCTCAAGAAGACAATGGCGTTGAGCTAGCCAATCTCGCTTGGAGGCAGCCATGAAACGCGTTGAGTGCATCATCCGTCCAGCAAAGCTCGAGCAGGTGAAGATCGCTCTCAGCGAGATGGGCGTCACAGGCATGACCGTGAGCGACGTACGCGGCTCGGGCCGCCACGGCGGCCAGCGGGGCAGCTACCTTGGCGAGGACTATGTCATCGAGCTTCCCGCGAAGATTAAGATAGAGATGGTCGTGCCGGATGAAGAGGTTGAACCCATTATCGACACAGTCCTCCTGCATGCCCACACTGGCGAGACGGGCGACGGCAAGATATTCGTCCTTCCCATGGAAGAGGCCGTGCGTATTCGCACCGACGAACGCGGCGAGGAGGTTCTCTAGCAGATGGAGATCACCACCACTACGCTTCACCTCACCAAGCTGCATCCACTCACGATTAGCCGCGGCACCTCTGCATCTTCTACTAATCTGCTTGTAGAGGTCGATTTCGACGGAGTCACAGGTCAGGGCGAGGTCGCGCCCTATGACCTTGGGTCAGGCTTCGCACAGACAGCCGACATGGCAGTCCACGAGCTTGCCTGCGCGCAGCCCGCGCTTGCAATGGTAGCGCCCTACGAGATGCAGAAGGCCGAGACGGTCGCGGCGGACTGCTCCCTTGGACCGGCTGCACGCGCGGCGCTCGATCTGGCGCTTTACGACTGGCTGGGGAAGCGGCTGGGGGTGCCGGTCTACCGCTTGGTTGGAGCGGACCTCGACCGAATCGTCCCGACCTCTCTCACTATCGGCATCAATCCGCCGGAGGAAGTACGCGAGCGAGTGAAGGAGCTGCAGGCTAGAACCGGCACGCGATGCCTGAAGGTGAAGCTCGGCAGCCCAGAGGGGCTGGACCACGACCGGGCGATACTGGTGGCCGTGCTCGACACGATGCAGCCTGGAACGGTGGTTCGGGTGGACGCGAACGGCGGCTGGAACCTCGCACAAGCTCTTCTGATGCTGCCGTGGCTCGCGGAACGAGGGGTGGAGTACGTAGAACAACCCTTGCCTCTCGGGAACGAGAAGGAGTTGGTGCCACTTCACAAGGCTGCGTGCCTACCCATCTATGCAGATGAGAGCTGCCGATCCGCTGCGGACATTCCATTGCTGGCAGGCAAGGTGGACGGAGTGAACCTGAAGCTGATGAAAGCCGGCGGCATTCGAGAGGGGCTGAGGCTGATTCACACCGCTCGTGCCCACGGCCTCAAAGTGATGATGGGCTGCATGTCGGAGTCGAGCCTCGGGATTGCAGGAAGCGCTGCCATCTCCTCCTATGCGGACGAACTCGATCTCGACAGCCACCTCAATCTTCATCCGGATCCATTTGCGGGCCTCCTCTATTCGGAGGGGAGGGTCTTGCCGTCGAATCATCCGGGACTGGGCGTCGAGAGGGTCGCGGACGAGTGAGCGGACCGTATCGACTTACCGCGGACAACAGGCTCGCATTGCTTATGCATGGGCACGTCACCAGCCCGTTCGGCAAGATGGGCTTCGGGCTAATGCGGTACAGCCAAGCGCCTGTGGTTGTGGTCATCGACCGCAAGACGGCGGGCAAGAGCCTGAGCAAGGTGACCGGCATCCATTGTGACGCGCCGATAGTTGCCAGCGTGAAGGAGGCTCTCGAGCTGTCACCTGATGTGTTGGTTCCGGCCATTGCGCCTGCGGGCGGGGCTCTGCCGGCAGATTGGTTTCCGGAGATCGCCGAGGCGTTGTCGAACGGACTTTCCCTGGTTAATGGACTGCACGAACCCCTTGCTTCTCACCCTCAGCTTGCGCCCAATCTGCAGGCCTGCAGGTTCATCTGGGACATTCGCAAGGAGCCGCAGGGCCTCACGAACGGGATGGGTCGGGCACGAGAACTGAAGTGTAGGCGAGTTCTGATGGTGGGTACAGACATGGCGAACGGCAAGATGACCACGGCCATCGAGATGCACCGCTTGGCGCTGAAGCGCGGCATGAAGAGCCGATTCATGGCTACGGGGCAGATCGGAATCGCCATCGCGGGAGAGGGAGTGCCGCTGGATGCCGTGCGAATCGACTTCGCCACCGGAGCAGTGGAGGCGGAGGTGCTTCGGCAGGGCACCGACTGCGATGTGCTGTTCATTGAGGGGCAAGGATCGCTGCTGCATCCTGCCTCCACGGCTCCCCTCGCTCTGCTTCGAGGCGCGATGCCTACAGAGCTGATTCTCTGTCATCGTGCCGGCCAACGGACCATTGCGAGATGTCCGTGGGTCAAGATTCCGTCGCTTGGCCAGGTTACGCTGCTCTACGAGGAGATCGCCCGCGCAACGCTCGATTATCCGGACGCCATGGTAGCAGCCATTTCGCTCAACACGTCCCATCTTGATGACTCCGGCGCTCGACGCGCCATCAAGGCTGCCCAGAAATCCGGCATGGTTCCGGCCAGCGACCCAGTTCGTTTCGGCGCGGATGTGCTGCTGGACGCCCTTTTCGACGAATAGGGCCACGCCAAGGATCTTGATGAAAGACGATCCCGATTGAACCTACGACTACCGGCGCGGCTGTAAGGCCGCAGAATCCACCTTCTTGAATTAACGATGACGCCTGCGAATGCGGACTGCGATACATCCACAGCTCGGCATTAACCGCCGCGGCCAAGCTCGCTGGTCTTGTCATCTTCCATTCCAAGCCAGCCTTTAACATGGGCTCCCACTCACTCCATACTAAAGGCCACCTTTAACATGGCCTCAGCCTCGCTCCATACTAAGGCCAGCCTTTAACATGGACCCAGATCCGAGCCATACTAAGGCCAGCCTTTAACATGGTCCAACATCCGCGCCATACTATTGTCAGCCTTTACTATGCACCGCTCCACAGCCTATACTAAGCGCAGCCTTTAACATGAACCCTTCGCCCGAAGCCACGAGGAGACCCACGTTGGCATCATCTGGAGCCCAACCGCCCTCAACTCGCGCGGGACGCTATGTTAAGCAGATCGCGGGCTACCGCGCCTTCATTCCAGAGCCCCTGCCACCCAAGCCACCGGTTCGGATCGAGGGCGAACTGCAGCTTCAGCTCTCGCTGGCCGACCGCGCCCTTGGCCGCCTGGACGGCTCTATCCAGACGCTCCCAAACCCGGACCTCTTCGTCTACATGTACGTCCGTAAGGAAGCCGTACTTTCGAGCCAGATTGAGGGAACGCAAAGTTCGCTGCAAGACGTGCTGGCCGCAGAAGCGAGCATCTTTGCTCAGGATCGTCCCAAGGACGTAGACGAGGTGGTGAACTACGTCCGCGCCATGAACCACGGCCTGGAGCGCCTGGACAAGCTTCCCGTCTCGATCCGCCTCATCCGCGAGATACATGCCGAGCTCCTTCAGGGAGTGCGCGGACACCATCTGGGACCTGGAGAGCTGCGCACGAGCCAGAACTGGATAGGGCCTTCGGGCTGCACGCTTCAGGAGGCGTACTTCGTTCCTCCGCCGCCCCATGAGGTTGTACAGCACCTCGGCGATCTCGAGAAGCTGCTGCACTCCAACACAGGGCTGCCGCTGCTCATTGAGATTGGCCTAGCGCACGCGCAGTTCGAGACCATCCACCCATTCCTCGACGGAAACGGACGCATTGGGAGGCTTCTCATCACCTTCTTGCTGTGCGAACGAAAGGTCCTAGCAAAGCCGGTCCTCTACCTGTCGCACTACTTCAAGCGCTATCGGCAGCAGTATTACGACGAACTGCAGTCGGTGCGGGATGCCGGAACATGGGAGAAGTGGCTCACATTCTTCCTCCGCGGAATCGTCGAGGTGAGCGAGCAGGCAACCGACACCGCGCGCCGGATCATTGCGCTCCGCGAGGAGCATCGACGAACTATTAGCGACAACCTTGGCCGCGCAGCCGGCAACGGGCACCGAGTGCTGGAGCACCTGTACGAGCATCCAATCGTCTCGGTAACTGAACTGCAGGCGCTCATTGGAACCTCCTACCCTGCGGCAAATGACCTGGTCGCACAGCTCGTCGCGGCGGGCATTCTCCGCGAAATGACAGGGAATGTGCGAAACAGAAGATTTATCAATCAGAGGTATATAGGGCTGTTTGATGATGGGGAGGAGCTGTGACCGTGTGGCAACCAGAACAGAAACCCTCATTGAAGAATGGTAGGAGTGTAATACTTCCTCGGGCCAAGCTGTCCGCGCCGCATGGACGCACCGTACTCAGAAATCCCATCGTGTGGACCAAGAACCTGCCAATCGAGGAGCCGAGGTTACCATTCGACATCCAAAGTCACAATATTCTCCAGTGGGAGTCGGAAAATCTTGGAATATTCGAGGAGACACTTCGTCACCGAATTGTTGCTGCTCTTGACAAGGCGGGAAGCACTTCCAGGCGGTGAAAATACCGCCCACGTGACACTAATCATTATATCAGTATTCCGCAATGCAGAATGACTTTATGAAGACAAAAGGGGCGGAAAGGCTTTCGCCTTTCCGCCCCTTTAATACCTCGTAATTGCTACGAAATACTACCCCCAGGCTTTGCGGGTTTTGGCATCGAAGTGCATCATTTTTCCGTTCCTGAAAGACAATTCGCCGAGGGAGATGACGGTTTGGACGCGAGCGGCGATCTCGATATTGCAGTTCGGAACGCCGTTCGTGCGGATGCAGTCCAGGAAGTTGCGCTCGTGCTTCTCAATTGGCTCGCCTCCGGGCATCTGAATCTTGTCGCCTTCCACGTCGTCCGCATAGACCGCTTCCGGGCGAATCTCCACGCTGTCGCCGCCGATGTACATGGTGGCCTTGTTGCCGCGCAGCATTTCGGGCCAGCCCTGCTCGTTCACGCAGGAGCTCATCAGCATCAGCGAAGGGCCGCCCTCGAAGTCCGCGTTCAGGTTGATCATGTCCGGCACGTTGCGGTCCATCTTGCCGGTCTCAGGATTGATCTTCTGGACGTAGAGACCCCCCAGCGACGCCACGCGCGTTGGATAGCCGTCGGTTCCCGTGGTGGGAATGTTGAGCGCGATAAAGAGGGGGTTCAGGCGGTGCGGCAGGAGGTCGCCCACCAGACCGGTGCCGTATTCCCAGTACTTTCTCCAGCGGAAGTAGCGGTCTGGGTCCCATGCGGCCGGCTCCGTGCCCTTGCGGAACACTTCCCAGTTCACGTAGTTCTCGCCGGTGGCGGTGGGGCTCGCGTCTTTGTTGATCTCATAGTAGTTCCACTCGCCGCCCTTGCCGTTGCGGTTATAGCTGCCCTGGGCCTGAACCACCGTGCCCAGCTTGCCCTCGGCTACCATCTTCTGCGCGGCGTGGTACTTCGGATCCGACGTGCCCTGCGAGCCCACCTGCAGGATGCGCTTGGTGGACTTGACCGTGTCGTAGAGAGCGAACGTCTCTTCGAGCGTCTTGCACATCGGCTTCTCGATATAGACGTGCTTGCCGGCCTTCATCGCATCGATGGCGATGGGCGCGTGCCAGTTGTCCGAGGTGGTGACCCAGACCGCGTCGATCTCCTTGATCTCAAGGAGCTTGCGATAGTCCGAGAACTTCTGACTGTCTGTGAGGCCGAGAGCCTTCTGCGCCTCGTTGGTGCGCTTGTTGTAGAGGTCGCAAACCGCCACCTGGGAGGTGTTGTTCTTCAGGTTGGCCTCGGCGTTCTCTTTGAGCAGGCGCAGGTGAGTCATGCCCTGGCCGCCCATCCCTACGTGGCCGATGACGATGCGGTCGTTCGCGCCCAGCACGCGCTGCGGCGCAAGGGAGTAGACCGAGCTCTTCGCCACTGCGGGAACCGCGGCCGATGCCGCGGCAGTGACCGCGGCCGTCCGCAGGAACTCGCGCCGCGATGATTTGGATTTCTCGTCTTGGATGCTCATGAACTTATTGCTCCTCCTTGGAGTCGGCTTGCAAGAGTGGCTCCGGTTGAGTAGAGCCAGGGCGGATTAGAGAGTAAACCATTCCTTCTGAAATACGACTTTGTTTCCGGTGGTAACGGCTTCCTGCACTTTGAGCGCAACCACATTTGCCCGGAAGCCTTCGAGCGCTCCAGCGACTGCTTTGCTCTTGGTTCGGATCGACTTCATGAAGTTGTCGCACGCGAAGTAGAGCGCCGTCTTCGTCACGTCCGTTCCCACCTTCTCCGGCTGCAGGCCCTGAGCCAGCAGCTTAGTGGCATCGGCAACCAGCGCAATTCCAGTGCCGTAGTCTGTCTGGCCTATCGAGAGGGTGTCCTTGCGGGCATAGACCTCCCAGCCTAGAAGCGGCGCGTCGGCCTCTTTGAACATCCACCCGCGTTGGTCCCGAAGCATCATGGCGGCATCCGACCCGCTCAGCGTCTCGTAGAAGCCGTCGAAGGAGCTGGAGAGCGAGGCCTCGAGGTAGTAGCGAATGTTGCCCGGATACTCCAGCATACACTGCACGTTGTCCGCCACCTGCATGCCGTCCGCAGTGTAGTGGTTCACCGAGCCCCAGGCCGTGACGGCCGTCGGCAGCGCCTTGATGTACCAGCTTGCAATGTCTAGCTGATGGATGCACACTTCGTTCGGCAGTCCGCCCGAGGTCTCCTTGACGAGCCGCCAGTTCAGCTCTTTCGCCCTCTGGGGAGTGGCTCCGGCGCGCTTCCAGGTGGCCTTCTTGTGCCACTGAGCGCGTCCCGAAGTCACTGTGCCCAGGGCGCCGGCGCGCACGAAGTTGACCACATGGTTGTGCATCTTGTTCGAGCGAAACTGCAATCCGGCCTGGAACACGGTCTTGGCCGCCGCTCCAGCAGTCGCGATAGCCCTGGCTTCCTCAATTGAACTGGCGAGAGGCGCCTCGCAGTAGACGTGCTTCCCTGCGGCGATGGCGTCCAGCACAATCTGCTTATGAAGGTGCGACGGCGTGGCGATGAAAACCGCCTGGACGTCCGCTCGGCTTAGGACCGCCTTGTAGTCCGAAACCACCTGCGCCTTCGGCACGATGTCCGTTGAGCGCTTCAGGTAGCCTGGAGCCGCATAGGTCTCGCAGATAGCGGGCACCAGCACGCCGGCAGACTTTGCCAGGACGCTGAGTATCTCGCGCCCTTGCACTCCTAGGCCGATGACGGCGCAGGAGACCGGCGGACCCACCGGCTTCTCGGCGGCCTTGGCCTGCGGCTCCGCGTGCAGCTCCTCGACGGCGAACGACATGCCGAGGGACGAAAGGGCTGCTCCAGAGAGAAAATCGCGACGTTTCATAGGCTAGGTCAGGTGTCCTTCCGACAACGGATCGCGGTGGCGAGATATGCGCCGATGGGACGCACGCCAGAGGCGAATAGTATACCATACGGTGCTCGGAGGGATTCGTGAATGCGGGCAGAGCAGTGGGCAGGAAGGGCAAGGTCAAGAGAATTCTCACGCGAATACAGTAGAGTAGGGGAATGACGGGTAGGCACCCGCCACTCCCCCCTCATCAAACCGGACGTGCGGATTTCCCGCATCCGGCTTTCCTGCAAACCTTTGCCGCAGGCATGCACGAGATGTTGACAGACGCTGACATCACAATCGGTGCAGACCAGCCTTGGTGAGGCCGGAATAGAAGCTCGCACCATCAAGCTGACGACAGCGCCTCTGGCTTCGGTGCCTCATGTGGCACGCCAGCCGTTCTAACACGTACCAATTCATCCGGCGAAAGACCTTGCTAGGGTATCCCAGTGAGAAGTAACGGCCCCATCCACGCAGAAAGCTGTTCAGACCCCGGACCAGCATCTTGACCGGCAGCTTACAGCCGCTGGTGGTCTTCGCCAGAATCTTTGCGCGTGCAATCTGCTCCGCCTTCGCGGAGGGGAAGAGGTTTAGGTACTTCGTCGAACGCCCCTTCAGGTCACGGTCATAGCGGAAGGTGTAGCCTAGAAAGTCCAGACGGGTCCCCTCCTCCCGT
Organism: bacterium; assembly: GCA_009885735.1. Taxonomy (GTDB): domain Bacteria; phylum Armatimonadota; class Chthonomonadetes; order Chthonomonadales; family CAJBBX01; genus VFKD01. Next base: position 7,708 of record VFKD01000278.1, on the reverse strand, counting down.
AGATCGACGATACGTGTCTTGTCTCGGTTTAACGTTAATCCCAGCCGCCCTTCCAGCATCTCCGTGAGGAAGTGCTGTATGGGGCTGCCGATATAGCGCGCAAGGACCACGAAATCGTCCGCGTAGCGCACAAGACGTGCGTTGTAGCGGAGCCGCGGCCCTTTCGGTGCGTGCCAGGCTCGGTCCAACTCGTGCAGGTACAGGTTCGCTAGTAGAGGCGAGATGACACCTCCCTGCGGCGTTCCCATCGTGGACTTCGTCAGCGTCTTACCCCCTTTCGGGTCGTCCACTTGCACGGGTGTCTCCAACCACATCCGAATGAGCTTGGTCACGCTTCGGTCGGCAATCCGCTTCCCGAGGCAGGCCATCAACTGCCCATGAGGTATCGTGTCGAAGTAGGATGCTAGGTCGGCGTCATACACCGCTTGGAAACCCGCTGCGATATGCCCTCGAATCTCTTCCAGCGCATGCTTCGCAGAACGGCCCGGGCGGAACCCATAAGAGCAATCCTCGAAATCTGCCTCGAAGATTGGCTCCAAAATGAGCAGCACGGCTGTCTGGACTACGCGGTCACGCCACGTAGGAATTCCCAGAGGCCGGGGCTTTCCATTGGCTTTGGGGATGTAGACCCTTCGCACAGGCATCGGGCGATAGGTCTTGGTCTCGAGCTCATGGCGTATCTGCCTCAGCCAGGCATGTACTCCGCCTTCGCTGTTCTCGATAGCTGCACGGTCTGCACCATCTACTCCCGCCGCACCATTGTTGGCCCGCACACGCTCCCATGCATGCCAGAGCGTATCCTCCCGACAAACACGGTCATACAACACGTAGAACCGAAACAACGGCTCTCGCTTGGCCTTTTGGCTCAGCTTCCATCTCAAAAGAGAGAGTTTCACAGGCATCCCTCGCTCCGGAACGAATCCGTCCGGGTGACGTGAACGACCCTTTACTTCCGTAGAGGATGGGGTCTCCATCAAGCGGCTTTCCCTTCATTGATAGTTGCACGTCTACAGTCACGCCCCTTCGCTCCACGGGAATTAGCCGCTTCGTCACTACTATGGGCATGTCCGACTGCTGACCGGAGACATCCGCAAACTTATGTATTCGCCTGCGCAGTGCGCCTCCACCAGCCCCCAATGGCGGGGCAGGCAGAACCTCCGTCAGCTCTCCCAGGTTCCTCGACCCTTCTTTCCGTACGTGCCGCCCCCAACCACCCCGAACCGTCACACATGTGCGCGCACTCGTTGCTTCCATGCATGTGTCAGGCTTCACCACCTCCGGCGGGTTAGCCACGGTCAACTTCGCGTAACGAGGCCGAATCGGATTTGCTTTCGCTGCGGCTCACACGTTTGCTTTCCCAGGCTTCGACACTATGGACTTGCACCGAGCATCGCTGGTAGGCTACACGTTGAACGAGTAATTACGTGGCTGGGACCTTTCACCCAGCAAGAATGGTCAGGCTTATCCTGGCGCACCGGAGCCGCGGAGAACGGCTGATTCTCGCGCTGAGATGCTGAGGCGCAGGGTTTCGGCACTAGACCTTGCAGCTCTCCGCGTCCCTGCGCCTCTGCGCGAGATCGCAATTGACCTTGGTTCAGTAGTCCGAGAGTGTTCGAGGAGGAGCCGCTGCGCGAAGCGCATTCAGCACGGCGGCAACGTCTATCACCTCTTGGGCAACTGCTCCCCCAACGGGTGTCAGGGCGCCCGCAGCCGCAAGCATCATCCCGGCGATGCTCAGGGCCATTCCGCCCACCGCACTCTGCAACGCGATGGAGCGCATCCGCTTGCCGATGTGCAGGAGCACGTCTACTTTGCCCAGGTCGCTGTCCAGAATCACTGCGTCTGCCGCTTCTCCCGTAATCTCGGTGTTCACCCCGAAGGCGATGCCCACAGTCGCGGCCGTGAGGGCGGGCGCATCGTTGATGCCGTCTCCGATGAAGACTGTGGGCGCCATGGCGGTCTGCTCGCGCACAATCGCGAGCTTCTGCTCAGGGCTCTGGCTGGCAAACACCTCGCTGATACCCACTCTTTCGGCAAGATAGGCGACCTCGGTCTGCCTGTCGCCGGAGACAAGCATCACCCGGTCGAAGTTGTGCTTTGGGTTCAGGTGCTGGATGAAGTTCGGACCCTCTGGGCGCGGTTCATCACGAAATCGTAACGCAGCGGAATACTTTCCGTCCAGAATGACAACAGCCTCCATGCCAGGACTGACTGGAGGCAGATATCCAACGAGATCCGGATAGAGTTTCGCCAGCTTACCGCGCCCGGTCACATGAACCGCGTGACCATCAATGATCGCTCGCAGTCCGTCTCCGGGAAGCTCTCGTACTTCGACTGCGTCGAGAAGCGTGAGCCCCTTCGCTTCGGCAGCTTGGAGGATTGCCCCCGAGAGCGGATGCTTCGAGTAGCGCTCCAGGCTTGCAACCAGGGCCAACACCTCGTGTTCGGCGAATCCATCCGCAACAAGGACATCGGTGAGCGCAGGTTTGCCATAGGTGAGCGTGCCCGTCTTGTCAAAGATAGCCGTACGGCACGTGCTGATGTTCTCCAGCACCGCAGGGTCCTTGATAATGATTCCCGTTCGTGCCGCCAGCGATACGGACCCGATTATTGCGATGGGGATGGCGATGAGCAGCGGGCAGGGCGTGGCGACCACCAGCACCGAGAGGAATCGAACCGGGTCGCCTGCAATCGCCCATGCGATGAGGGCTATGCAGACCGCGACCGGCGTGTACCATGCTCCCAGCCGGTCGCCAAGGCGCCTCAACTGGGGGCGGTTCTGCTCCGAGTCGCGCATGACCTGCATGATTTTCGCGTACCGCGAGTCTGCCGCAGGCTTGTCGCACCGAATGGTGAGCAGCGCTTCGCCGTTGATTGCTCCGGAGAGGACCAGACTTCCGCGCGCCTTCGAAACTCGGTAGGGCTCTCCCGTGAGGTACGATTCGTCCATGTCGCCGTGACCTTCAACGACCACTCCGTCCACAGGGCACAGCGCGTGGGGGAAGACGGCGAGCAGGTCACCTACGGCGACCTTGTCCAGTGGTGTCTCTACCAGCATGTCGCCCTCCTTGCGCTGGGCAAGCGACGGCATGCGTCGGGCGAGGGCGGCAAGCACCGACGAGGCGCTGCGGGTGGCATAGGCCTCAAGCGCTTCTCCGCCGGACAACATCAACACCACCAGGGCGCCAGCGAGATACTCGTGCAGCAGGACGGAGGTGACGATCGAGATTCCAGCAAGCAGATCAGACCCAAACTCGCCACGCAGCATCTTGCCAAGCAAGCCGGCAACGAGAGGAATGCCGCCAAGGACAAGCACGGCGACAAGAGGCAGGTTCGCTGCCGCGAATGCGGTGTTCGCTGAAGGCATACCCAAGGGATAGCGCGCGACCAGGTGCAGCGCCACGCCGCCGATCGCGATGAGAGCGATCCACAGGTGACTACGTGAGTAGAACGCCGGCGGCGACGAGCGCTCTGCCGGGATGCAAGACAAGCTATATAATGGCCAGCCCAACTATGGTTTGGCCTTCAAGAACTGGTTGTCCGCGAGCCAATCCGCCATGCGCTGTGGCCAGCCCTTGAGAGTGGATAGCGGCGACCGGTAGCCCATGTTGAATGCGTGTCCTCCGCGCGCGTAGATATGGGCTTCGACGGGAACTTTGGCTTCTCTGTACTTGCGCAGCAGGCTGAAGATGACCGCGGCGGCTCCAGTGTCGTCATTGGCGACGACTAGGAAGGCGGGCGGCGAACCTGGAGGAACCACATCCGGCATGCCAAGCGGGCCAGGATAGACCAGCATCTGGAAGTTCGGCCTGCCATTTAGGCGGTCAATAGGGTCGGCTGCCATCGGATCGCCATCCCCTAGACTGTATGCCACAACCGAGACGACCTCGCCACCCGCCGAGAAGCCGAGCATGCCGACACGATTCGGGTCGATGTTCCACTCCTGGGCGCGGCTGCGAACCAGCCTGAGAGCGCGATAGGCGTCTTTCTGCGGATGCTTGTCTAGGCTGTAGGGCGAGCCTGGCTCCCGCGCCAGTCGATACTTCAACACAAAAGGCAGCGATGCCAAACTTTGCAAGGTAGAGCGCAGGATCACGTCCCTCGGCGTTGAAGACTAGCTCTCTATGTCCGCCTCCCGGCGCGATCACGACGGCCGCTCCGGTGGCCGTATCTTTTGACGGCAGATAGGCTGTGAGCGAAGGGTTGTGGATGTTCTTCACCCAGTAGCTCTCGGCCTTCTCCGCCTCATTCCTCCTCGACTCGAAGCCCGGTGCGCCCATCTCCCAGAGTGGAATGACAAGGGGGGCCGCGTTCTGGGCTCCAGGGAAGGTCAGCATCACAGCAACAAGGCAGGCAGCAATCATAGCTTGTCTCCCACGGCAGAGTGACTCCCTACTTGCCCGTGTTGGCGTTGAAACCCTTCGTTGGTGCTCCTTTCGCTTTCACGGTCACGGCGAAGACTCGCACTCCCAGCGTCCGGTCGTCGGATGATCCGGGCACGACCTTGCGAGGGGTCCAGCCGCTGCTCCGCAGCTCAACCGACACCGATCGGTCCTTCGTGGAAGGGAGTTCAATGGTGAGTGAAGTGGGACCTTCGGTGAGCGCAGCCAACCGTTTGCCGTTCACATAGAGCCCCGCATCCGGTCCCGTTGCAGAGCCAGGGACGTCCAGATCGAAGGTTGCCTGCGTCGGCTTGCCAGCAGGAACCGGCAGAAGGAACCGCGACAGCGCAGACGACCAGCGCGCGGTTCGCCGGGCCGCACCGTCGCCTGAAGTCTCCCGGCCATGGAAGCTTCGAATGTAGCGTCCGTCGCCCTCCGATCCCACCAAGATGCGGTAGTGCAACAGCGCCACAGGAGTCCAGCGCACGGATGACACTTCGTTTCCAATCTCTTGAGTGGCCGATCCTGCAAAGTTCCGAGCCTCGAACCCTCCAGAAGCCTGATTGCCCATAAGGATGGCAGAGATGACCTTGTCGCCGGACGCGACATGAGGACCCTCTTGGTTGAACGTGCATCCCTGAACCATCGCCTTTCCAGCATCAAGCTGAATGGCAGGAAGACCCGCTGCCCGCACATCCCAGCTTACGAAGTGGCAGGAGTTGGCGGTGAACTGACCGCCTGGAGCCCTCATCCACACACACCGGTCGATCGGTCCCCAAAAGGAGCAATTGACGAGGCTGACCTTGCCGGTGACATTAGGGCGTACCTCTACACATACGGAGTCGTCGCTTGACCACCGGCCCACGAACTCTCCGTTGGTGATGAGCAGCCCAGGCGGCTGAGCCTGCTCCACCAGCACAGCACGGCGGCAAGAATCCGCTCCGAGGCCTAGGAAGTTGCCGTTCGTGCTTCCTGCCTTGGACTCCGAGAACTTGTAGCCCACTCCGTAGCCGAAGCAGAACGTGTTGGAGACATAGTGCCAGTCGGTTCGGGCAAATTCAAACGCGACTCCCTGAGTGTTGACCCACAGGCAGTAGGGGTTGTTCGGCTCGTAGTTGACGCCGAACGGCCAGAAATGGACGTTCTCGATGTGGCCGATGTCGTAGCACTCGTCCACATAGATGCCCCGCTTGCTCGGATAGCCGGTGACGTTGCGAACAATGTGCCGATGAGCCTGGACGAGCTTGATCGCCTCGTAGGCATTCAGGAACAGGCAGTCTTGAATCCCAACGTTCTCAGTTCCCTGCGAGAGGACACAGGGCGGATAGGGGACCGGCGGCACATCGGTCTGCTTCCATTCGGGATACGAGACTACGAGGCCCTGTATCGCCGAGTTGTTGCCTGCGAGGCGGATGAAGGGCGGACCAGTCTCCGCACCTCTGCCGGCATAGGCCAGCAGCACCGATCCAGAGATCTCGCCCGCCGCATTGCGCTGAATGGTGGGAGGGACCCGATAGGTTCCTTGAAGCGTGACGCCCGCTGGTATCGAGAGCGTGCCATTGATGCGGAAACGGCCGGCCGGAACTTCCACCACCCCTCCCTCTGCCTTTCCGGCAGCATCCAGCTGACCCTGGAAGATCACAGTGTTGTCCGCCTTGCCGTCTCCAACGGCGCCCGCCTCGACAACGTTCCACTTCGCTGCTTGGGCGTGAATGGGAGGCGATGCTATGGCGGCTGCTGCCGACGAGGCCAGCGCAATAGCGAAGAGCATGAAAAGTCGTGTCGAATTGCCCATCTGGAGCCTCCTTCGGAGTGCGGAGCGTTTGGGTTCGCTTCACACATATCCTGATGATTCGCGGGTCCTATAGACTGGACGACTCTCGACCCTTCGGAATTGCCAAAGGTCCGTTTACCGGGAGAGGTAGGCCGAAGAAGAGGGAGTGAGTGGGTTCTATGTAGAACTTGCGACTGTCTGACACGCCAGGGACCGCTCGTCAGGCTCAGACCAGAAGGGGTGAACAGAATGGTGTGTACTTGGCTTCGCCGTACTCTGTGTGTGATGCTCGTGTTCAGGGCGCTGACGGCTAGTTCGCACTCGTGTGCCGCCGAGCGGCCAAACATCGTCCTCATCATTGCTGATGACATGGGCTTTGGCGACCTTGGCATCCACGGCAACACGCAGATCAACACTCCGAACCTGGACGCGCTGGGCCGCGAAGGGGTGCGGCTGACGCAGTTCTGCGTGTCGCCGGTCTGCACGCCTACTCGGGCCAGCCTCATGACGGGTCGCTACAACTACCGCACTCGTGCCGTCGACACCTATCAGGGCCGAGCGATGATGGACCCGGCGGAGGTGACTCTGGCAGAGGTTCTGAGCAACGCGGGCTACAGGACCGGCATCTTCGGCAAGTGGCACCTGGGCGACAACTATCCGATGCGGGCGATGGACCAGGGCTTTCAGGAGAGCCTGGTTCATGGTGGGGGTGGGATAGCTCAGCCGGCGGACCCGCCCGAGGGCAGCGCGTACCAGGACCCGATGCTGAGCCACAATGGAATCCTGGAGCGCCGAAGGGGCTACTGCACGGACATATTTGCGGACGCGGCCATCGACTTCATTGAGAAGCAGGATAGGCGCCCATTCTTTGCATACATCGCCACAAACGCTCCGCACGACCCGCTGCAGGTCGCGGACGACCTCGTCACGCCGTACCGGGCGAAGGGCCTGCCCGAGAATACCGCAAGGGTCTATGCGATGGTGGAGAACATCGACCGCAATGTGGGCCGGGTGCTGTCGAGCCTGCAGGCGAGGGGCTTGGACAAGAACACAATTGTGATATTTCTGACCGACAACGGTCCGGCCTTCGCCCGCTACAACTCTGGGATGAGGGGTCTCAAGACCACGGTCTACCAGGGCGGAATTCGCGTTCCCTGTTTCGTGCGATGGCCCAGTGGGTTAGTTGGCGGACGAGAGGTACACGTGCCCTCCGCCCACATCGACCTGTTTCCCACTCTGCTCGCCGCTTCCAAGGTCGGCGCACCGCGAGGGGGCCGCATCGATGGCATGAATCTCCTGCCCGCGCTCAAGTCGGGCGCGAAGCCGCCTCGCGACCGCAGCCTCTTCTTCCAGTGGCACCGAGGTGACATGCCGGAAGCGTTTCGGAACTCCGCAGTTCGCAATGGCCGCTATAAGCTGGTGGACGGCAAGGAGCTGTATGACCCGCGATCCACCATCTGTCGTGCTCGGACGCCCTGTTGCTGGACTTGAGGGATGGATTTTCGGCTTCTGACGCAAGACAGGTGCCTCGTGGCGCCTGTGGACTCGGTTT